>DASQNN010000021.1:0-7440 GCA_035644955.1 Nodosilinea sp.
TCGGTGCACGAGCCAGAGGTGCTGGTGGCCCTGCGCCACGAGACCGCTCAGCACCCCATGGCGCAAATGCAGATTGCCCCCGAGCAGGGGCAGTTTATGGCGCTGCTGGTGCAGCTGTTGGGGGTGACTAAGGCGCTAGAAATCGGCGTTTTTACAGGCTATAGCGCCCTGCGGGTGGCGCTGGCTATGCCCCCGGAGGGCAAACTGGTGGCCTGCGACGTGAGTGAGGAGTACACGGCGATCGCGCGCCGCTATTGGCAACAAGCTGGAGTAGCCCACAAAATTGATCTGCGCATCGCCCCCGCCGCCGACACCCTCAATCAACTCATTGAGGCTGGTGAAATCAACAGTTTCGACTTTGCCTTTATCGATGCCGACAAAAGCGGCTACCCCACCTACTATGAACAGGCGCTGCAGCTGGTGCGCCCCGGCGGCTTGATTGCCCTAGACAATATGCTGTGGTCGGGCCAAGTAGCTGACCCCACCGTGCAGGACAGCCGTACCAACACGCTGCGCCAACTCAACGACGCGATTTACCGCGACGATCGCGTCGTTACCAGCCTGGTACCCATCGCCGATGGCCTCACCCTGGCCATGAAGAAGCGCTGAGGGACAAAAGTAGGGGAGTGGGTCAGTAGCGTCACCCAGGCTGGGGCGATCGCGCAGCATTAAGGTTTCAGGGGATAAAGCCAACCTTAGGGTATTGAACTATCGCCGTCCTGAGCCCGCTGACGTTCGGCCAGTTGCAGCAGCATCTCTTGGTGCATCTGCCGGGTAATGGGGTAGAAGCGGGTTAACAGCATTGACATGGCCAGCAGCACCATGGGCACCGGGCCAATAAAAATGCGAATTGCCAGCAGGGCCGACTCGGGCTGCTGGGTAGCCTCGCTGACAAACCCGGAGAATTGCAGCGCCAGGCTGACCAAAAACAGCCCCAGGGCCAGGCCCACCTTTTGCAGCAGGGTCATAAAGGCGTAGAACACCCCCTCCCGTCGCTGGCCGGTTTTGAGTTCGTCTAGCTCAATCACGTCGGGCAGCATGGCCCAGGGCACCACGTAGGCGGTGGCCACCCCAAAGCTAATCACAATGCACAGCAGATAGAGAGCGGCCACCTGGCCAGGCTGCACAAAAAACAGGGCAATCTGAGCCAAAATCCAGGTGCCAATGCCGATGTAAAACACCTCCTGCTTGCCCAGGCGGCGGCTGAGCTGGTTGACCACCACCATCATCAAAATGGCGGTGCCCTGCACCAGCAACGCCGCCAAAAAGTACGAGTCGAGCCCCATCCAAAAGGTGGCGTAGAAGGGGATAATGCTGGCGGTCATTTGCAGGGCCAGCCAGGCAAACAGGTAGATGCCCACCACAAACAGAAACGCGCGGTTGGCGAAGACAATTTTGATCTGCTGAAGGAAGGGTAGGGCGGCCTCGGCGTCTGGGGCCGGCTGGAGAGCGTTGCGCTCCACCGCGTAGGGGTAGGTGCCCCACACGCACCACAGCAGCGGCAGCACCGCTAGCACCGAGCAGACGCCCCCCAGCACCAGGTACTGCTGCCGCTGGTCGTCAATCACTTGGGTGATGACGAGACCCAGGCCCAGGGCCGCGATCGCCCCAAACAGCGATGACCCCAGGCGAAAGGCCGTTAGCTCAGTGCGTTCGTCGTAGTCTTTGGTCAGCTCGGCGGTGAGGGTGGTGTAGGGCAAATTTACCACCGTGTAAAAGATCTGGAACAGCAGCGACATCACCACGTAGTACCAAAACCGGGCGGTGTCGCTCTCCCACCCCGGCACCACCCAGGTGAGAAAGAAGGTGACGCCAAAGGGAATCGCTCCCAGCACAATCCAGGGGTAGCGACGACCCCAGCGGGTGCGGGTGCTGTCGCTGAGGTAGCCAATGAAGGGATCGTTCACAGCATCCCAAATACGCCCAATGGCCAGTACCGACCCGGCCGCTACCGGGCTGAGCCCAGCGGCGGTAGTCAAAAAAATCAAAAACGAAAAGGCCAGCAGGTTGGCGGTCATGCCCGGTCCAATGTCTCCCGCCCCAAACGCCAGCTTGCCCCAGAGGGAAAACTTTTTAGGAGCGGCGGCGGAAGGAAGGTGAGAAGCCATAGGTTACCTGCTTAGTAAATCAACACTCGGTTACGACTTAGAGGGCAACAATTCAGAGGGCGTCCTCAGTGTATTATTTCCCCATCGCAGAATGCCCTACACCGAGTCCAGCTTAGGAACTGTAGCGCTTTCGGTGGGCAAAACTCCACAAGTGGGCTTAAAAAGTGGGCTTAAATCGGGCTAGGCAGGCGGCGAACTGATGGGCTGGGGCTAATTCTACCGAAGGAGGAGCATGGCAGATTTTTACGTGAGTTGGGACGACTACCACCGGGATATCGAGCAGCTGGCAATTCAGATCTACGAATCGGGCTGGGAATTTAATCAAATTGTCTGCCTGGCCAAGGGCGGGCTGCGCATCGGTGACACCCTCTGTCGTCTTTTCGATGTGCCCCTGGCGATTTTGTCCACCGCCTCCTACGGCGGAAGCGATGGCCGCACCCGGGGGGCCATTACCTTTTCCCGCGACCTGAGCATGACTACCCCCAGCCTGGGCAGCCAGGTGCTGATCGTCGATGATCTGGTCGACTCAGGCTACAGCCTCAAGAAGTCGATTGAGTGGCTGCGCCACAAGTACGGGTTTTACATCGAAGACATGCGCACGGCTGTGCTGTGGTACAAAGCCGACTCGATTATCAAGCCGGACTACCACGTGGTTCACCTGCCCGATAACCCCTGGATTCATCAACCCTTTGAACGCTACGAAACCATGACTCCAGCGGAGTTAGCTGCTAGTTATCAGACCCAGCCCGAGAGGGTAGTCTAGGCGAAGCCGATCGCACTGGAGCCGCCGATACTTCGGGCGGACCGTAGAAATGCTGATACCCCCAGTAGCCCATCAGCATGGTGACCAGGGTGAGAGAAACAATGCCGCCGGCACGGCACAGCCCCTGAATCGCCTTTGACGCCCGCAGAGCGCTGAGGTAATCGCCCCGCTGGTAGGCCTGGCGCAGGTTCATAGCACAGGCTAGGGCAGGAATGCCCAGGGGCGGAAAAATGACAAAGGCGGTCAGTAAGACCCGCAGCCACCGGGCCGGGGGGCAGGGCTGTCCCTGAAAGAGCTTGTAGCTGCCCCGCCATTCCACTACCGATTGGTTTTGCACCTGGCCGGTCAGCTCAAAGCTTTGCACATCGTCCATTTGCCAGCGAATTAGCAGGGCGCGAATTTGGTCGGGCAGGGTGAAGTAGTTGATGCCGATGCCCACCGGGCGAAGCACCTGAATGCGGAGGCTGTCCTCCTGGTGCTCAGCCTGGACGGTGATCTGACGCAGGCCCAGATCTGCCTGGAGCCGTTGGGAGAGGGCGCGATCGCGGTGGGCCTGGTGCAGGTGGTGCAGCTTCAGCCGCGCCTGGTCGAGGTTGAGGTCGTTGCAGAGGGCCAGTTCCCAATCGTGAACGGCCGCGGCGGGCTGCCCCAGCTGCTCATAGGCGTGGCCCCGATGCAGGTAGGCCTCGGCCAGGTTGGGGTTGGCGGCAATGGCGCTGTTAAAGTCGGCCAGGGCGGCGGCGTAGTTCTGGTGCCGAAAGTACAGCAGTCCCCGGTTGTAGTGAATCAGGGCGTGGCCGGGCTGGTGCTGTAGGGCCATGCCCCAGTCGGCCAAGGCCAGGTCGTCCTGCCCCTGCTGGCAGTAGAGCAGACCGCGATTGCCGTAGGCGCGAACGCTGGTGGGGTCAAGGGCGATCGCCGCCGTAAAGTGTTCCAATGCCGCCGACCTATTCTCGGTCTGCCAGTAAGCCTTACCCAGCTCAATGTGAATATTTGCAGGAAAGGGATAATGAGCCAAAGCCTGGGGTAAAACCGTCAGCGCCGCATCGACATTGCCCTTGCGCAGGTGGGTTAAGGCCTGCCGATAGCGATAGCGAGCCTGCTGACGACGCCACCAGGGGGTAAGGTAAAGTCCCATAAAACTTGAAAATAGTGTGGAGAGAAGCAACCACCCCCATGATTGCCTGGGAAACTGGCCATGCCAGGAAAGCATTACGAGAGCGTAACGGACTTTTGGTCTCGGTAGCTGCTGCCTTTTAGGATCACTGAGCGATGGGTGCGATCGCCCCCGTCGGCAGAAGGATTTTTAGAAAAATTTGGCTCCGGTGCCTATAGCAGCTGGTTGCCCCCACCCTGGGCAACTTTAAGGGCCACCGACGCCACGGTCAGACTCAGCCGCGCCTGCTCCAGGTCAGACAGCGAGTCCCAATCGGCAACCGGAATCGCCCGCAGGTTAAGGTCCAGGATTTCGCCCCGGCCATCGCGCAGCGAGTAGGCCAGGGGCCGGGCCAGCACCGCCAAGTCGTCGATGTTCCAGTTGGGGACAACGTCACCCACACACTGCACCAGCTGGTCGATCAGGGGTTGACCGCTGCGGGCCAGCGTGGTGGCAGCGGCGGCCAGGCTTTGCAGTAGATCGCTCGGCATCCGGGCCTGAAACTGGCGCAGCTGATCGAGCACCGAGGCAACGACCGCCGGGTCTGCCGCTGGGGCTGGCTGGCCCGTGGTCATTTGGTCGGTCATTTGAGCCGTCATTTGGGCGGAGAGGGTTTGCCATCCCGCTGCGATCGCGCCGGTGAGTTCTCCCTCCGCCAGGGTGTCAAACTCCGCCTCCAGGCTGGCCAGGTAGCCCTCCGCCTCGGGGGCCAGCGGTTGCCAGGGGTACGCCGGTTCAGAATTGAGAATACTGGCAAGCAGATCGTGTTCGGCGGCCATGGCGGGCTCAGAATCAGAATGAGGGGTTTGGGATGGCTGGGTCATAGCGTTATCAATGGATGCACGAGATGGTAACAAAACCTGACAGAGGTGGATACACGCTGCCGCGGGGGGATTCCGCACGAAGCGGGCAACTTTGTCGTATGCCTAGCCGGGCGGAGGCGATTGGGGGCTACCCTCCAGGGTAAATTCCATCAGTTCCCCCTCGGGACTGCCAAACCGAATCGCCGTGCCCAGGGTTAGGGGCACCTCGGCCCGGTGCACGTGGTGCCAACCCTGCCCGTCAAAATAGTACGAGCCATAGCGTGACCGATCGCGCAGGTAGTAACGGGTCGCTTGAACACCGTTGTCAAACTGGGTACGGCAGAAAATTTCAGCATGCTGCCCCGACACCCAGGGTTCTGAGATGACCAGATCGTTGTCGGGCAGACGCCCCACCCGCAAATAGCCGTCGTAGAGTCGCCACAGGCGCGCCGGAGTATTCAGGCAGCGCAGCACCACCGACTGGGTAGCCCCCAGATCTTGCCCCGGCAGCTGGGTTACCGCCAGGGTTGCTTCGCGCAGCAGGTGGCCCTCAAACTGAGGGTGCTCGTACAGCACCGGCAGCGTCCAGGCGGGATGGTTAAACCGGTAGGCGGTCAGCAAATGCTGTCGGGCCAGGGCCACCGCCTGGGCCACCGGCTGTCGCTCGGCCAGCCCCCGAGCCAGCACCTGAATGAAGCTCAGCGCTTCGTCGTCGGCGATCGAATCGCGCATGGCCAGCACCGCCGGCACGCCGTGGTGCAACAGCACCTCTGCCAGGCTGCTGCGGGGAATGACCTGCTGCTGTTGCAGGTCGGGCTGCGCCCCCCAGCAGGTGTTGAACACCGCCAGGCGAATACCGTTGTGGGCTAGCCCCTGGGCCAGCTCCGTGCCGCTCAGGCTGCCCCCCTGACTCAAGAACAGCAGCCCGCCATCGGGGGCCGGCACGCCGTGACCAGCGTAGAAAAAGACGTTGAAGTATCCGGTTTCTAAGGCTTTGAGCAGGGTTTTAGCGTCGGGTTCTAGCAGGGTCTGCACCTGGCACACCACGGGGCTGGCGCCCTGGTAGCTCAGCCGGGAGGCGCTCAGCTCAAGCAGCTGCTTGAGGGCTTCGGCTTCCTGGGGCAGCTGTAACACCTTTTCGGAGCCCTCGGCGGTTCCGGGCTCATCCTGTCCCAGCACCAGCAAAATGCGCAGAGAGGTGTCTAGTTCAGCCTTGGGCAGCGGCTCTACGGTGCTGGCAGTGCGGCTAACCAGCACCTGCGGCCCCAGGGACAGGGCCGGGCAGCCGGGCTGGGGCTGCATAATTTCCCAGGGCAGACCAATTAGCTCGGGGGGGCGCACCTCCAGCCGCAGCTTCAGCGGCTGGTTTTGGCCAATTGCCATGCCTAGACTGCGCTCCAGGGTCTGGCGAATGGGGCCGTCAAACAACCACTCCCACAGGCTCACCCCCAGCCCCTGCATCAGCCGACCGGTATAGCCCCCCGCCTCTGTCGCCGGGGCCACGCGATCGAGGAGGTCGTCGAGGTGAAACTGGGGCACGTAGGCCGAGGGCACGTGGGGCACCGGCGGCAGCCCCCGCAACGAAAAAAACTGCCCCCAGCTATTCCAAATTTGGTCCATCTGGCTATCCCAGAGGCGATCGTGGTGGGCATAGCCACCGGGGAACGGGCTTTTTAAGACCCAAATTGCGTAGTGGTTGGAGTCGTCGGCCTGAGTGAGGCGATCGATGGCAAGGCAGAGGGTGAGAGCATCGGACGACAACATAGGCAGGCCGAAATCAAGGGGCCAGGACGGTTCTAAACTGGAGCGGGTAAGCCTGGCACAGGCAGGCTAGGGTAGGCAGCGAACCGACTGAGCCGGAGTAACCAACTCTAAAAAGGTTGCTGCCCCATAGAGCTGACGGAGCTGGGTCCAGCCCTGATCCCCCGGGGCCGAGAGCCGCTGGCCGAGGTCAGGGGCAGCGGCCGGGGCGGCTTCCTGGGTGGTTTCTAGAGGTCGCTGGTCTAGCGACGCCCCCGAAGGAATAGAGCAAACCTGCAACCGTACCCAATCGACATTGTCCGCTGTGGTTTGGCGACTGACAACCCTGAGCACGCTGCCGGTTGCCACCGAGGGGCCAGCCGCAGCCCCCTCTGGCCTAGCTTCGGGCTGCTGAAGCAGTTGAATCCGCCTGTCGCCAGACCCAATCGGGGCTACGGCCTGCTGCGCCTGCCAATAGGAGCCCACGGGCACGTCAACGGTGACCGCTAGGGCGGCCTCGGGAAGCGGTTGCCCCGCCAGAGTCGTCAGGGGCCAGCTGCTGTGCAGAGGCCGTAGCACCACGGGTGTCGGCGATCGCCGACCCAAGGCCAGAGCCAACGCCCCTAAGATAGCTAGCACAACGGCTATCCCCCCAAAAAACGGCCCCCAGGCCAGGCCCGATCGGGCGGGGCGAGACGCAACGCTGGTGGGTGACGCTGGGGCCACCAGTCGGGTGGGCGGCGCTGCCGTCTCTGGGAGGGGAGGGGAGGGATGGGCCAGAGCTGGGTCGGGGGTGGCAGTGTCCTGGCGCAGGGGGCCAGGGGGGAGAGTCGGCAGGGGGCTGGGCTGGGGCACAAACCGCATCAGCCC
>DASQNN010000022.1:0-1878 GCA_035644955.1 Nodosilinea sp.
TACGCCGTCGATCGCGGTCAGGTCGTGGGCAGAAACATCTCGCAGCGAGGTCAGCGGGTCGCGCTGGTTTTGCCCCATTTCCTGCAGGATGAGCTGGCCCAGCCCCACCGCCGACAGCTTGCCTGGCCCCTGGCCGGTGCCAAGCAAAATAGCCAGCAGTTCTGCGGTAGATAGGCTTTTGGCCCCGTAGGACAGCAGCCGTTCGCGCGGGCGATCGCTCGACGGTATGTCCATCATGCGGACGTGGTAGGTCATGGTGGCACCTTTGACAGCTGAGCCTCTGGCCCACTGCTAGTAAGCCCAAACCGCTTCGGGTAATTCACCCCCAACTCAGACCACCGAGAACCGACAATGACATCTTTACCTTCCGTCCCCGCCGCCGCCGATATTACCGCCATTCGCCAGCGGTTGAGCCAGTTTAGCTGCCTTACCACCCCACCCCAGCTCAGCGGCGAAGACACCACTCAGCTGCGGGCCGACCTGGGCTCCTTCAATGAATGGTCTGACTACCAAACCTTGGGCATCTGCGCTGACACCCTGGACGAAGGCAAGCAGGCGCTGGAGTCATTTTTGGCGGCGCTGGGAGTCTCTGCCAGCCTCGATTTGCCCGCCCGCGAGGGAGCCATCTACCTCAAGTTCAACACCCTGAAGGGGGCCTGGTATTTAGATGACTACAGCGGCCAGTCGCGGGGGGTGCTAATCACCTTTCACACCTCTGAACCCGAGCTGGCGGAGCTATCAGGCACCTACGGGCCGTTTCCGTTTGACCTGTTTTTGAATTATCAATAGCTCTAAATAGCCCTACCAGCCGCCGGTACCCCACTCGCGACTGTGCTCGGGGGCGGCGGCAATGGGAATGGCGCGGGGAATGTCTTGAATAACCTGCACTTGAATAACCTGGTTGGGCTCAATGACAACGTGCTGGGGCGAGGTACCCACTACGGTGGTTGCCCCCACCAGCGCGCCGCCCACCAGGCCAATGCCGCTAAAGCCGGTCAACAGCAGCAGGGCCAGGGCGCCTAGCCCTGCCCCTGCGGCCAGGCGCGGGCTGCTGACGTCGGTGTTGCCTACCATGTATTCCGTGGTGCTGGCAAAGTCTACCTGCTGCCCGGAGGGCGCGATCAGCATTTTGCTGACCCAGCGCTGGCCCTGGGGCGTTGGCTCAAACTGGCCAATCAGCTGGCTACCAGCCGGGGCCACAATGCCGTTGGTAATGGGGTCGCGAATGTCTTGGGCCAGCAGCAGCACCTGGTTTTGACTAGCGTTAACGTTGAGGTCGAGGGGCTCATTGCCCACGTAGCGCAGCGCTAGAACAGTGCCCGCCGCCACCAGGGTGTCGGGGGAAAGGGGGCGATCGGCGGGGGCAGATACGGCTCCGGGGAGGGCCGCCTGGCTGCCGTTGGGCAGCGGGCTGCCAAACAGAATGGCCTCGCCCGCCGCCGCCAAGAACGTGGGGCTATCGGGAGGCACTACGGTGCCCTGGCTGGCGGTGGTTGGGGCTGTGGGCACCGTCAACAGGTTGGAGTTGGGGCTAGCGAACTCCACGGGCACCCTAGCCACCGGCGGCGGCTCTTGGCTAATGGCATCGAGCTGGCCCGCAGCGGCACCATCAGCGGCCAAATCAGGCAGGGATGGGGGCTCTGCGGCAACAGCCGGGGCGGAGCTACTGGCCTCGACCCCAGGGGCAGCAGGTGGATCAACGGCGATCGCCCCTGGCTCCAGGGCCGCTGGCTCAACCGCTGACTCCGTTGCCACTGGCTCCATGGTTCCTGACCCGATCGCTGGCGGCTCGGGGCTAGGTAGCTCCGGCGGGGTGACCGCAATGGGAACGCCGCTGGTTTCGGCATCGATGGGGGGCATTGCCTCAGGCTGAGCGAT
>DASQNN010000023.1:0-11508 GCA_035644955.1 Nodosilinea sp.
CCTGATAGATCTCAGCGAATTATCAGAAGGTCAATTAATTATTTGGGCCTAACAATTTCAGCAGCGGCAACAACAAAATAGTTGGGGCATTGCTAGGCGTGATCGCCTCAACCCTAAAACTTATTTTGGCTTCTAACGCAAACTAATTTATAGTCCCAGCTGGTGCGCTGTGGGCGCTTACTCATTAAAGGCCCCAAGCGCTTTAATCTTGCACTACGATCGCACCATCCTCCCGCCCAACCAAACCACCATGGTTCTCACCGTCGGCCCAGAGCGCATTCAGCTGCCCCCCGGCAGCACCGTCACCCTTCACTACCAAACCTGGGACGACTACGAGACCCTGCTAGCCAGCCGCCGCGACGATGCCGCCATCAAAATTCGCTTCAACGCTCACACCCAACAGATTTCGCTTATGGCTCCCATGGCAGGCCACGGCAGACGCATTGATACCCTAGTCGATCTGGTTAAAGCACTGCTACGCCACCAGGGGCGCGACTGGGATAGCTCCCATCCTGTAACCCTAAAACGCCTACGAGAAGCCGGGGCCGAACCGGATGCCTGCTTCTATATTCAAAACTGGCAGGCCGTTTTAGGTAAAGAGCGCATTGACCTGGCTATAGACCCACCGCCCGACCTAGCGATTGAAATGGATCTCACCTCCATGACTGAGTTAGAGGTGTATCAAATGCTGGCGGTACCAGAGGTGTGGATTTATCGCCAGGGGCAGCTAAATCTTTATGTCTTAACCGACTCTGGCTACAGCGATCGCCCCACCAGCTTCGCCTTCCCTACCGTAGATGTGAAAGCTCTGCTGCCCCAATATGTTGAGCGCGCCTGGGCAGCGGGTTCTAGCGTCGCCCTGCGAGAGTTTGAGCAGTATCTTCAGGCCTTGACTTAAGTAAGTTAGGCCAACGCTTATGCCCAAGAAAAATCCCCCTGCTTTCTAAAAAACAAGGGGATTGAGGTAGCTATGCAGGGTCTCTAGTTCAGCGCTTCGAGGTAGTCGCGGACGCGGTTGCGGCGCTTGGGCTGGCGCAGCTTTTGCAGCGCCTTAGACTCGATCTGGCGCACCCGCTCGCGGGAAAGCTCCAGGGCGCGACCAATCTCAGCCAGGGAGTAGGGGGTGCCATCGCCGAGGCCAAAACGCATGTTGATCACGTCTTGCTCACGGGTGGTGAGGTCAGCCATCAGCTGTTGCAGGTCGCGGCGCAGCGACTCGCGAATCAGCATGTCTTCGGGCGACATGCAGTCGGTCTCGAGCAGGTCACCCAGCTCGGTGTCGCGGTCTTTGCCCACCTTGGTTTCGAGGGAAACGGCGCGGGGTACGCGCAGCAGCACTTCGCGCACCTGGGCGGCGGTCATATCGAGCTCGCGGGCGATGTCTTCAACGGAGGGGGTGCGGCCTTTCTCCTGGGAGAGTTTGCGCTGGGCCTTTTTGATTTTGTTGAGCTTTTCGGTGATGTGGACAGGCAGACGAATAGTGCGGCTCTGGGTAGCGATCGCCCGCGTAATGCCCTGGCGAATCCACCAGTAGGCGTAGGTGCTAAAGCGGTAGCCCTTGGTAGGGTCAAACTTTTCGACCGCGCGTTCCAGGCCCAAGGTGCCTTCCTGAATCAGATCGAGCAGCTCCAGGCCCCGGTTTTGGTACTTTTTGGCCACCGATACCACCAGGCGCAGGTTGGCCTTGATCATGTGCTCTTTGGCGCGAATGCCTTCGGAGATGGCCTTTTCTAGCTCGGGCACGGTGAGGGTGCTGAGCTCGGCCCAGGCCCGCTTGCCGGCGGCCAGGGTGGGCTTGAGATCGGCGATGGGCACCTCAGCTGCACTGGCCCAGCGCTCTAGGGAGGGGCGGTAGCCCAGCTGCGACGACAGGCGATCGCGGGTTTTGAGCAGGTTGCTGTAGGTGGCCAAAATACCACCTTTCTCGGTGGCGGCCTGGGTCAAATCTTCGAGGAGCTGCATGTAGCCCTGTACGCACTGGGCCTCAGCGACCTCTTCGTGGCGCTCAAGCAGGCGCACTCGACCAATTTCTTGCAGGTAGAGGCGCACCAGGTCGGTGGTACGCGTTCCCTTCAGCACCGCCGCTGGGTCGGCTTCAAAAGTGCTGTCGTCAGGGTCGGTAGGAGAAAAGTCACGCAGCTGAAGGGCTCCCCCTTCATCCTCCTCTCCCAGGGTAGGAAGGCCCAGCTCCTGGTCGGGTGGGGCAGAGGCTTTGTCTTTGCTGTAGTGGGGTGTTGCTACCATGACGCTCTCTAGTAACGTGTCTAAACGTGTGCCGATAGGCCATTGCCAACCTGGCTTTAGTGTTCCCACACTGTCAGGACTTTGGAACAGGGGCTTGGGTTCCAGTGGGTGGGCGGCTAGCCTGGGGTCAGACGTGGCCCACTGGCCCGGGGGGCAGTGACGCCAACCTCGCTGGGGGCTTCATGGCTAAAGATTCCATTGCTGGAGCTGCCACGGAAGGCCTCAACAATCTGAGCGCTCAGGGCTGAGCGAGGCGAATGAGGTAGGCTAGGGCGAACCGACACCATAATCTACGCTGTTAGCCGCTGGAATTCCTGATGGAACGTTACACCTTGGCACAAACCTTACATTGGTCCTGAAGCGACGTATAGGATTAGGGCATTCGTTGCAATTGGGAGCGGACTTCGCTAATGGTTAACGGTCTTCCCTGGACGGCAGAGGCCCAGGCCAAGCTCAAAAATATTCCATTTTTTGTGCGGGCCCAGGCCCGTAAGCGCATTGAAGATGTGGCCCGCGAGACCGAGGCTGAAGCGGTTACGGCCGATCTGGTCGAGCAGGTGCGGCTGGAGTTTGGCCAATAGACCAGACTTTTGTTTGCAATTTTGTCGATTAGCCAACTAACAAAGGTGAGCCAGCTCAGGATTAGGAATGCGTTGCACTATGGCCTAAACCGCCCAGAAGTGAACTCCTGGGCTCATAGCAGAAGTCTGCTAAAGCAGACTATGCAGCCCAGATAGTCCTCGTTAGAGGACTTCCGCTTTGAGCCTAAGACTTCCAGTCCTAGGCTCAGCAGTCTATGGGGCGGTCTTATACTAAATCCTGCTTGGACACCCCCGATACCTCTGGGCGAATGCCATAGAGCCTCTGGCTCGGCTACGCCTACACCCCTACGGTTTGGCCCTTTGGGAATCGGGGGTATGTGATTCGGATTTGGTATTACTACAGCCATTGAGCCGCATTAGGTTTCAGGATGGGGTTGCAAGTCGTACTCGTAATGAGTATGATTTAGAAGAGCCGGGGCCATAGTGGTAGGATTTCAAAATTAGGCCCCAGGGCAAAATTCACAGATTTGTTGGTTATCCATTCGATTGACAGAAACAAAGAGAGGCCATATGGTTGCAACCGTTGAAAAGTCTAAGACCAAGCGCGGGTTTTACCCCACTCGCATCGATATGTCGATCGAGGTGCGATCGCAGGTGTGTGACGTGCTAAACCAAACTCTGGCCGCCACTCTCGATCTCAAAACCCAGACCAAGCAGGCCCACTGGAATGTGAAGGGTATGGACTTTTACCAGCTGCACGAGCTGTTTGATGAGCTGGCGGGCGAGCTAGAAGGGTATGTCGATCTGGTGGCCGAGCGCGTTACCGCCCTGGGGGGCACCGCTATGGGCACTGCCCGCATGGCCGCTAGCGAGTCGATTTTGCCTGAGTACCCTGTGGATGCAGTGGAAGGCGCTGAGCACGTTGCCGCTCTGGCCGAGCGCTTTGCGGCCTACGGCAAGCACGTACGCGAAGCCATTGGCACCACTGACGACCTGGGTGATGCCGACACCGCTGACCTCTACACCGAGATCTCTCGCACCATTGACATGCGGCTGTGGTTCCTGGAGGCCCACCTGGTGAAGAAGGCCGATCGCGGTTAAGGGCGAGTCGTTTTATTAAACAAGTAGTTCTAATCCATAGAACTCGCTAACGGTTGGGGAGGCAGGGTATGTCTCCCCGACTTTGTTGTTTAAAGCAGGATTTTCGCTGACGGATTAGGCTTGAGTTCTTTGACCCTGGGTAGTAAGACTTGGTTTTAAGCAGGTACCATAGCGCTTCAGTAGCTCTTTGGCTAACTATGGCTAACCCGGCTTCTCAAGTTCCTAGCTCTGATGCGGTAGACGGCGCGATTCGTGAAGCAATCCCCGAGGCGATCGCCCTAGTCACCGCCGTCGAACCCAACCATGCCCATCACCATCACCATCATGGCCATGGGCATGGCCATAGTCACGGCCACGGCCACACCCACGGCGCTGTAGACCCTGAGATTGCTGCCTCGGAGCGGGGGCTGTGGGCCGTAAAGTGGTCCTTTGTGGGGCTGGTGACTACGGCGATCGCCCAGGCGGTGGTGTTTGCCCTCTCAGGCAGCGTTGCCCTGATGGCCGACCTGATTCACAACGTGGGCGATGCCATGACCTCGGTGCCCCTGGGGGTGGCGTTTGTGCTGGCCCGCGCCAAACCCTCGCCGCGCTTTGCCTACGGCTACGGTCGGGCCGAAGATCTGGCCGGGGTGGCGATCGTGGCGGTGATTTTCTTGAGTGCTCTGGTGACTGGGTATGAATCGATCGAGCGGCTGCGCCAGCCCCAGCCCCTAGACCACCTGGGGGCACTGGCGGCGGCGGCGGTGATTGGCTTTATTGGCAATGAGGTGGTGGCCCTGTTTCGTCTGCGGGTGGGGCGCGCGATCAACAGCGCCGCCCTGGTAGCCGATGGGCTGCACGCCCGCGCCGATGGGTTGGTGAGCCTGGCGGTGCTGGTCAGCGCCCTGGGCGTGGGGCTGGGCTACCCCTGGGCCGACCCTGTGATGGGGCTGGTGATTACCCTGGTGCTGCTGCGGGTGGTGTGGCAGTCGGCCCAAACGGTGTTTACCCGGCTGCTAGATGGGGTAGAGCCGGAGGTGATCGATCGCCTGCGCCATGAGGTGGAGCATGGGATTGAGACCACTGCCGCTACGGTGACCCAGGTCAAGGCGCGGTGGCTGGGCCATCGCCTGTATGGCGAGGTAACTGTGGGGGTAGAGCCGGGGCTGTCGGTGGCGGCAGGGGCCGCGATCGCCGCCCAAATCAGGGCTCACTTGGAGCAGCAGTTGCCGTACCTGGCCGAAGTCACCATTCAGGTGCAGCCCCAGGCCCCCGCAGAGCTGAGTCTGGACTAGCTGAATTGTTCCCAGGGACCAGGTGCTAGCTGTCGAACTGGTGGCAGCGCGATAGCCGCAGCATCATGGCATCGAGCCGGGCCAGGTCGCCAAAGGCTCCACCCTGACCGGTTAAAAAGCCGCCCATGCGCAGAGAAGCTATGCGGGGCACCTGCCAGTACCACAGGGCCGGTAGGTGCCCCTTGGGGGCTTCGAGGTCAAACTCTAGCCCGCTGTAAAACCGCAAAAACCCTACCGGCCGCAGCGAACCTAGCATCAGCCAGCCCACCTCTTCGAAAAACGGGTGGGGGGTAGACCAGTTGCGCAGGGCCGGATCAAAATCTACGGTTTCTAAAATAGCGGCATAGACTTGCAGCTGGGCCGAAAAACTAAAATGCCCGCCGCTAGCGCTCTGCCAGCGATCGTCAATGGCCTGGAGCAGTTGGCAGGGCAGGGTCGCTAGGGCTTCGGTGGTCAGGTGGGGTGGGTGGCGCGGCTCGTCTTCTCGCAGCAGCCTTGGTTCCCCGCTTTGGTTCTGGACCACCGCTTCGAGCAGCAGATCGGCCGTCAGCCGATCCGCCGTTTCCCAGTCCTCTTCGTGGAGCAGCAGGCTGAGTTCGCTGAGATTTTCGTCTAAGTCGCTGTTAAAGGCGCTCGTTTGCACGGGTCAGCTCTCCGGTCATACAACTTGGGTTGGCAAGGTCGAGTCGGGGGCCGGACTGGCCACCGCCGCTAGGGGCATGCAGTCATTGAGGTACTGGGTTACAGCGGCCATAAGGTCAAGGCTGGGCTGGTAGCGATCGCTCAGGCTGGGGCAGCACCAGCGCCAGGTGGGCAAATGGCCCGGTGGGGCTTCAAGGCTAAAGATGAGGTCGTGGTAGGGCCTATAGCCCCGGTAAAACAGCGACGGTGCCTCGCGCCAGCCCAACGCCTGCTGAAAGTCTAGCCAGCGCTGTTGCTCGTCCTGCTGAATTTGCTGCTGGCTTCGGTAGACCTGCTGCTGGGCCTTAAACCCAAAGCGCCGATTGCTGTAGCGGCTCCAGAGCGCGTCAATGGTGACTAAATCGACGGGTGACAGCCGCTGCACCGTAGCTTCAGTAACAGGCCGCATGTCGCGGTTGAGCGCTTTGAGAATTACGACTTCAGTTTCCATGTCGGCCTCTTGCCAGGCCTGCTGCATCAGCAGGTGGCGCAGCCTGCTGTAGTCAACGCCGGTGGCAGACACCACGCTTCCATACAGCTCATCGCGCACCTCTGCCTCAATTCTCAGCGCTTCGGCCATAGAGATGCCCTGCAGCCGCCGGGCCTGGTCGAGACGGCCCTGGTCGAACTCCGAGGGGTACAGGCTGCTGGCCATGGCTTGGTGGCAGAGCGCCCGGTACTGGTCTACGCCCGACTGGGTGTGCTCGGCCTGCTGTTGGCGATCGCCATCGGCCTTTGCCGCCGCCAGTCGGGCTGCTTCAGCGAATTTCTTCCCATTCTGCTCAGCCTTGAGGTTGCGATCGTCGTCGTAGCGCTGCTGCTGCTTTTGGTAAATGGCCTCCGCTTCGGGGGTGGGTAGGCCCAGGTTTTCGGCCAGTTCTTGCAGCACGGGCCAGCTGTCTTTGGGGGCGAAGGGGCTGCCTTCGTCTAGGGTGCGCAGACGACTAAACTCGGCCGCCGTGACGTCTTCAAAGTGGCGGTGCTTTTCGGCCTGGGTTCTATAGGGGCCGGCGGCTCTGGCGTTGAGCACCTCAGCCAGCTCTACGGAAAGGCCCAGGCGCTGGCGCAGCAGGTTGAGGTTGTCGAGTTCGGTCGGCGACAGTTCGCCCTGGGTCCGGCTGTAGTTTTCTACCTCGGCCAGGTAGTCGCGATCGGGGGAAAACAGCAGGCCGCTCTGGGCTGCCACCATCAGGCCCAGCAAATCGTCGGCTCTGTAGGTTTGAATCTGCAGGTTGAGGTCTGAAATTTGAAAGAGAAACCGGGTTTCGATGGGGTGGTAGTGGAGGCGATCGCGCAGTCGCCGCAAAACCGAAACCAGCTGAGTGGAGTGGGCGTCAAACGTAATTCCTACTCGAACGTCTGCCCCATCTCTGTGTTCTGAGACCGGCTCTAGGCGAACTTGGTTCATGCCATCGAGATCGCGCAGGTCTTCAATTAAATAGTGAACCTCAGTCGCCACTTCATCGCTCTTGAGCTGAGGATCGACAAACTTGATTAAAAATGCCACATTTTGCGCCAAGCCAGCACCTCACAGACGCACCGCCATCGGGCTTGAGCCAAAGGTTCATCCCTTTGCCACCTATAGTAAGTCAGATAGCAAATACAGCTCATCTAAAACAGCTTTCTCAAGGGTATCGGCCTCTTGCGGGTTCAGATTATAGGTTTCACGGGCCTGGGTGAGGCGGCCTCGAATAAACTCTGAGTCAGAGAGATGGGCCATAACGCTCTGGCGAAATTGTTCTATCTCTTGCTCAGTGCCCTGGGACGGCAGGGCGTCAAAGACGGGTTCCGCAAAGACCAGCTCTTCGAAGCTCTGGCGGTAACTATCTAACCGCTGCTGCTGCTGGCGCTGGCGTTGACGCTCCGCTTCGGCCTCCGCCTCCGCCTGCTGGCGCACCTGTTCGGCCTCGCTGCGAAGGGTGCTGAGGCGCTCGGCCTTGAGAAATTGGGTATCAGCCTCAGGCAGGTTCATGGTCACCGCCTTGGTCCGCATCACCTGCCAAAACTCGTCATCTAGGGCGGTTTCCTGCTTGCACACCAGCAGTTCTTGCCGAAAGTGCTGGTACTTCTCGGCCAGGGTTTTAAATGGCCCCATCGCCTGGGCGTTGAGATCATTGGCATCCTCTGTTGGCAGACCCATTCGTTGACGTATCAGGTTCAAATTGGCCTGAGCCGCCGGTGTTAACTCGCCAAAGGTGCTCACATACCGCTCGGCCTGGCTCAGATAGAGGTAGTGGGGCGGCAGCAGCGCTTCGCCGAGGGGCAGCAGTTGGGCCAGCACCTTGGCCTGGTCGGTCTGGAGGGTAATGGTGTGGGCGGGTGGAATGTCTACGGCAAAATGGGTTTTTTGGGCGGTGCGGTTGAGCCAGTCGCCCACGCACCTTAAAACGACTCTAAATTTGTCTAATGGTGCCTCAAACTGAAGCCCTGCATACAGGGTGGGTTCCACAAACCCAGGCCGGGCTGCGGTCCCTGGGGGGACACTGTGGTGGGGCGGCTGAAAAAAAGCAAAGCTGGTGTGCTCTAGGTTGCTCAATCGGGCAATGCTGCCACATAACGCTTGCACACCGGCATGGGTAACCCCGGGATCTAAGCCGTAGTCCAGAGATTTAATGGAAAGCCTAAAACGGTTGCCCAAGTCAAGAGTTTCGACCATTGCAGGGAAGTGCGATATTGCAGATTAGCGCTGGCTCAGTATATCAACGCCTATGGGTAACGGCTTCGCTGCGTTCGGGCCTCAGCCGGCCTGGGTTGCATGGGTTGTTAATTTTTCCAAGGCGCTGTTAACGGGCAACAGAGCAACATCGGCTGAATGCTGCCTTGAAACAAAGTGCCAAAGCAAAGCTCCAGGGCTAATAAAAACCCTGGAGCTTGACTAGCTTGATGGTTTAGAAACCTGAAGGGTTTACTTAAAGCCCACGGAAGCTTGCCAGACGAAGGCCAGCAGCAGGAAAAATACCGGAATAATAGGCAGCACATCCACCAGGGGGTCGAACAGGGAGTAGGCCTCGGGCAGTTTGGCCAGCAGCATTGCGACTTCCATTTAATGATTATCCTCTCGTTACACAGCCGAAACCAGCCTCAGACCCAGCCGCACCCTAGCGCTCTGGTTGGAATCTGAGAATTGGTAAATTTTCTTCGCATTTTATCACGGCGGGGGGGCGTCTATTGAGGTTATTGCCGGGTTTGGCGCTAGCCAGCGGGCAAATTCTTCAGCGAAGCGATCGCCCACAATCGCCTCCCGGATCCGCTGGGTAAACCGCACCAGCTCGGTGATGTTGTGGATTGAGATCAGGGTGAAGGCCAGCATCTCCTTGGCGTGGATCAGGTGGCAGAGGTAGGCGCGGGTGAAGTTTTGGCAGGTGTAGCAGGGGCAGGAGTCGTCGATGGGGGTGTAGTCGCGGCGAAAGCGCTGGTTTTTCAGATTCCAGCGTTCCCCTGCCACCAGCGCCGCGCCGTGGCGGGCCAGCCGGGTGGGAATCACGCAGTCGAACAGATCTACGCCGGCTGCGATCGCCTGGGCCATTTCCCGATACGTCCCCACCCCCATCAGGTAGCGGGGCTTGTGCTCGGGCAGGCAGGGGGCCGTGGCTTTGACAATGGTTTCGATCAGTTCCGGCGGTTCGCCCACGCTGACGCCGCCGATCGCATAGCCCGGCAGATCGAGCGTGGCTAGCTGCTGGGCCGCCTCGGCGCGCAGGTCGGGGTAGACGCCGCCCTGGACAATGCCAAACAGCGCCTGGTCCGGTCTTTTATGGGCCTCAACGCAGCGCAGCAGCCAGCGCCAGGTGCGATCGGTGGAGGCTTTGATCGTCTCGCGGCTGCACGGGTAGGGGGGGCACTCGTCAAAGGCCATGATCACATCGGCCCCCAGGTCGTTTTGAATTTGAATTGAGGTCTCGGGGCGAATATTGATGATGCGGCCATCTTTGGGCGACTTGAAGGTAACGCCGTCTTCGGTGATGGTGCGCATCTGGCTGAGGCTAAACACCTGAACCCCGCCCGAATCGGTCAGCATGGGGCCATCCCAGCCCATGAAGCGGTGCAAGCCGCCCGCCTCGGCCACGATGTCTTCCCCCGGCTGCAAGTGCAGGTGGTAGGTGTTTGACAGCACCATCTGCGCTCCGGTGGTGGCGAGCTGGGCGGGGGTGACGGTTTTGACGTTGGCCAGGGTGCCCACGGGCATAAACCGGGGCGTGTGCACCGGGCCGTGGGGGGTGGTGAAGGTGCCCGCCCGCGCCTGGGTGTGACTACAGCGAGCGTCGCAGCTAAAGGAAAAGGCCTGGGTCAAAATACAGCGCTCCGGGGAGCAGAGAGAATGGTAAAGCGGCATTCATCGTAGCATTTGGCGGCGATCGCAACGGCGTTGTGAAAGCGGCAGATACCCCATAGCTTTGCTACCCTAGGTCTAGTCATTTCCTTACCTTGCCCAGCAGATGGCCACGGCTTTAGACAAACGTTCTGACACGATGGTGGCCCGCTTCAAAGCCCTGTCTGACCCGCTGCGGTTGGAAGTGATTGAGCTGCTGCGATCGCAGGAAATGTGTGTGTGCGATTTGCGCGATCGCATGGACATCGCTCAGTCCAAGCTATCCTTTCACCTCAAAACCCTGCGCGAGGCCGGGCTGATCTCCGCCCGCCAGGATGGCCGCTGGATCTACTACAGCCTCAACCCGGCGGAGTTTGGCGAGCTGGAAGCCTATCTCAGCACCCTGCGGTACCTCAACCCCCAGCGATCGGCCTGCCCCTGCCCGCCCGATCGGGACTGATCAAACGGGTGGCCACACTGGTAGGCAGAGCGTTACCTGTAGAGCGGCCTGAACCTGTGCCTGTTCGAAATGGACAGCCGGGACGGCCATCCTACCAATCCAAGAACCCTCCCCCTTCAGATTGGGAATTTTGCTTAAGTTCAACAAACACTGACATTGGCCAGCCGCCCCGCCTGATCCCGCCCGATTGACTCAATCTGAGCAAACGGATCTTGCGAATACCCCTTAAAATGATTTGGATTTTTCATAAGCACCCCTGTAGCCTATGCCCCGCCGTGATGACATCAAAAAGATTTTGTTGATCGGCTCTGGCCCGATTGTGATTGGTCAGGCCTGCGAGTTCGATTACTCCGGCACCCAGGCCTGCAAAGCCCTGCGGGAAGAGGGCTACGAGGTGGTGCTGATCAACTCCAACCCGGCGACGATTATGACCGACCCGGAGACGGCGAACCGCACCTACATCGAGCCGCTGACGCCGGAAATGGTAGAGCGCGTGATTGAGCGGGAGCGCCCCGATGTCTGTCTGCCCACCATGGGCGGCCAAACGGCGCTGAACCTGGCGGTGACCCTGGCTAAAACGGGAGTGCTCAAGCGCTACGACGTCGAGCTGATTGGGGCCAAGCTCGAAGCCATTGAAATGGCCGAAGACCGCAAGCTGTTTAAAGAAGCCATGGCCCGCATTGAGGTGCCCGTGTGCCCCTCTGGGTTAGCAGAAACCATGGATGAAGCGAAGGAAATTGCCAAGCAGATCGGCACGTTTCCTTTAATCATTCGCCCCGCCTACACCATGGGCGGCACTGGCGGCGGCATTGCCTACAACCAGGAGGAGTTTGAAACCATCGCGCGATCGGGCCTCGACGCCAGCCCGGTGTCGCAAATTCTAGTCGAGCAGTCGCT
>DASQNN010000024.1:0-2695 GCA_035644955.1 Nodosilinea sp.
AGGCTGCAAAAACGGGTGACAGGTGTTCTAACCAATGCCAGAAGTCCTCACTGCTGGGGCCGATCAGCCAGTTGTCGCCCCGGCGATCGCGCAACACATCCCCCAAAGTTGGTCTTATTAGAGTCTGTCCCATAGCTCGGCGGGGGTGAGGGTATCCCAATCGTCGGCAAACCAGCCCTGGGTGCCAAAGCCCAGGGCCGCAGTGGAGTCAGGCGCACAGCAAGAGGCTACCGCTAGGGCAGCCTGTCGTCCGATCACGGTCTCAAAGGCAGAGGAAAACACCAGCCGAGGGCGATGGGTTTGGCAGAACCCTTGCAGCCGCCGGGGCGAACCTGCGATCGCCGGCTTGACCACAACCACCCCCCGCCAGCCCTCAGCCCAGCAGCGTTCTAGCTGCGCTACAGTGGCGACCGATTCATCCAGGGCGATCGCGGTCTGGTAGCGCTTGCCCAAGGCCTTCATAGCCTCCACCTGGTCAGGCGGCAGCGGCTGCTCCAGGTGTTCGATCGCGGCGCTCTGAGCGTCAGCATTGATGCTGTCACAGGCGGCTAGCCACTGTTCGGCTTGAGCAATACCCAGGCCCCCGTTGGCATCCAGGCGCAGGAAACTAGATGGCGGCAGCTTTTCGACCAACTGCTCTAGCCAATGGATTTCGTCAGCGATCGCATATACCCCAATCTTCCACTTCAGGGTGCGGTGCCCCTGGGCTGTGCGCTGGGGCGCAACCTCCAAGGCCGCTTGGCCAGCGGGCAATAGACCGCAGAGGTCGGCGTTAGCAAGGCTATCCGCAGGAATCGCCGGCTCTTGCCCCCCCAGGCAAGGCTCTCCTGCTAAATCGGCCAAGGCACTCTCTAACCCAAACTGAGTGGCAGGCAAACCGTCGGGAACGGTCCCAGGATCCACAGCCTCGGCCCTGGCGCGGCAAAACTCTAGGGCAGCGGCCACCGACTCACTGCCAAACCAGGGGATGGGGGCCACCTCACCGTAGCCCACTCGCCCCAGGTTATCCCGCAGCCGCAGTAGCAAGCCCTCGCGCCAGGCCCAGGGGCCGTGGGCCGTCTTTAGCGGCTGGGCAAACCGCCGCCGGTAGGGCTGCACCGTTAGCTCAAAGCCCACGGGCGCTTAGCCAAAAGCCCAGCGACAGCAGCAGCCCGCTCCAAAAGTGAAAGCCAATGGCAAAAAACTTGGCATTGCTCACCCGCTGGGGCTGGTCGTGGTAGCGGTTGACGTGGCGACTGAGCCGCCAGGCCGAAGGCACGCTGATAAATACCAGCGCTGTCCAAACCGGAAAGATGGTTAGGACTAAACCCAGCAGGGCGATCGCAAACACCCCGCCACAGGCACAGGGAATTAGCCCTGCCCCTCGCTTGGTGCCCAGCCGCACAATGGGCGATCGCTTCCCCGCCGCCAGGTCATCGTCTACCTGGTGAAAGTGGGAGCAAAACAGCACCAGCGTCGTGGTCAACCCCACCATAATTCCTGCCATTTGGCTACCCCACGACCAGCTTTGGGTCTGGCTGTAGTAGGCCGCCCCCATGGCCAGCGGGCCAAAGCTCAAAAAGCACAGCACCTCGCCCAGCCCCTGGTAGCCCAGGCGAAAGGGTGGCCCCTGGTAGAGGTAGCCCAACCCGCAGCAGAGCAGAATTAGCACCAGCACCGTGGGGTCTTGCTGAATCAGGGCGATCGCCACAATGCCCGCGATCCCCAACCCCAAACAGAGATTCCCTAGGGCAAAAATCAGCCGCCGATTGCGGGTGAGGTTGACCAGAGAGTGGGCCTTATTAATATCAATACCAGTCTCGGCGTCAAAGACATCATTACTGAGGTTTTCCCAGGCCAAAATAAGCACCGCCGACAGCACAAATAGGGCAAAAATACCGCTGTCAAATTGGCCTGTTTCAGCGTAGGCGATCGCGCTGCCTACGGCCATTGGCATAATGGCAACACTATACATGGGAGGCTTGATAGCTGCCAGCCAGAGCTTACGGGCGGTCGAGTCTACCGATCGAGTGGTCATAGCACTGTAATTACTCCAGGCCTAGCATATCGCTTAGCCGGACCATGACTATGGCCAACTTCTCAGGTCGCGCCTAAATCACCCTGCCAAAAACACGTAGATAGCAATCTAAAAAGTTACGTAAAAATCCATAGCAAATTGTTAATTTAGCCGGTGCATATTAAAGCCACAGGCATCCGTCGTGTCGGACGGGGTCAGTGCATCTCCATTCAAGGAAACTCCAGCTATGTCAAGTCGAGGGCTAAATCTCTGTACCCTGTCCGGCAATGTCGCTGCCGACCCTGAAGTGCGTAACATTGAGCGCAAGACCGGGGGCAACACCCAGGTCGCCGAGCTGACCATCTACGTCGATCGCATTCCCAGCCGCAAAGAGCACGACAGCTTTACCGTCGACATCAGCGTGTGGGAAGGCTCCCCGGCCTGGCGCAAGCTCACCCACATCAAAAAAGGCTCCCTCATTATCGCCAGCGGCGCGATCGACGCCTTCCCCTACGTCAGCAAAGCCGACTCCCAGGCGCGGGCAGGGCTTCAGCTCAAAGCCACCGACATCTTTCTAGATTCGCCTCCCAAGGCCGAAGCCCCCAAAGCCGAAGCCTCCCAGGCAGAACAAGCGTTTTAACCTATTCTGTTGGGCTCCAGCGGTGCGGCACAGACCCCCTTCGTCTTTGTCGGCAACCT
>DASQNN010000025.1:0-4862 GCA_035644955.1 Nodosilinea sp.
GCTCGGCAAGTCTCTGCAAGCTTTTATATAAGGAGTCGGGTAGCTGGATGCTTAACGTGCTCATGACAGTGCTCCAATGGACTCTAGGAAGCTTGCCGGGGTAACGGCCCTAACCCCAAACCGCTCAATGCCTGCAAAATCGCGGATGTTGTATGTCACTACGCTATCACACCCTGCTTTAGCTGCCAGTTCTAACACCATGTCATCTTTTGGATCGGGCAAAAAAGGTCGCCAAAGGAAGAAAATTTGGTGATGGGTTGCAACAAAACAGTGAAAATCAAGGAAATCCTGTACATCTGAAGTATTAATGGCCAGATTTGGCAGTTCCCGCAGTAAGACTTCTTTATACTCAAGAACCAGCGGCACAGAAAGGTTGATCTTAAACTGCTCTCTACCAACAAGCCTCAATAATCTAAAAGCACTTCCATTTCTAGAACGTAGCCCAGCAACAACGACATTTGTGTCGATCACGATTTGAGGAATGGGCATTGGTGGTAGTAGCGGAGATATTTATGGCTAACAAATAATATTACTGCCTACCAACTTCTCCCAAGAGTAGGCTAGCATTCGCGTTCGCGTAGTGTGTGCTTTGCACTCAGCGTCTCTCTTAGGAAAAAACACGCCTGCCGCTGAGATTGTTGGGTTTCCTTCGTCAACCCAACCTACAGTAAATCTGCGATCGCACTCTAGCTTTAGTCCGGTGGCTACTTGAACATATCCTCATTACGGTTCTCAATGACGTAGTGAACCTGGCACAAAATACGATAGTTCGAGAAAAACTGTTCGAATGCCGCCTGGAGTTCTTCCGCCCATTCCAGTCGGTTAGGTTGGTCGTAAAAAAACCTCTCAATTTCTTCGGGGCTCTCGCGTAGATGAAAGACATTATTTCGGAACTTCCTAAGTGCGTCGTCATGCTTCTTGAGAAGTCTGCCTAATTCGTCAGACTGCGGAACTAGCTCCATAAAGTCTGGGGGGCGAGCATCTTGGATCAACTTACGAACTGCCAGCTTTTTGAACCCTTCGGCGGTCACACCGAGAAAGCCTATCCAAGTGCAGAAGTAGATCGACAGTTGAACACGGTCATTCTGGCTAATTCGGCTGCTATGGTTCCACTTAGCAAATAGCTTATTGTAGTTCTTGAGCATCAATTCAGCTGCCAAGAAGTAGTGGGCATAGAGCGTCAGAACTTCATCCTTATCGCGCGTGGGAAGATTTACACTTTTCATTAGCTTCAGAGCGCCACCGTTAAGAAAAGTAGCAACTGGGCAAGCGTGCAGTTGTCATTGCCTCACCCTTTCTAGGATTAATTAAACACATTGTGCAAGAAGCTTAGCAACTGGCCTACCAACCCTGTTGAAAAAGCAGCAATAAATCCAATTGAAACCCCCAAGACTGCCCATATTAAATTAGATACTAAATTGACTTTAACACCTTCAAGAAATGGATCTGGAGTCTTTTGTTTAATAACTATTTTGCAATATCTATACTTGGGAATAAAAACTGTGTAGGGGCTTGGCAATTAATTGCCAAGAATCCATATCCTTTGAGCAAGAGTTGCGGGCTGTAAGTATTTTTTGAGATCAAACATAAAATGTTCAAACCACTCAAGACGTTCAGGGGGTATTTCGCAATGTATTACGGCTTGATGTTGGGTAAATTCAATTTTAACTGATCTAATCAATATGTCTGAACCATGTATGGTTCCAAAACCCCGAATTGCAGGTTGACTAGTTTTGCCTTTAGTTTTGTCACCCTCAACTTTAGTCTCGTCACCCCCAATTTGAAAAGTTTTAGTTCCTGATTCGTACTCAGCACCCTCAACTTCAAAAATATCAAGGCTTTTCCTTTTTGAGATAGCCTCTAAAAAAGCTCTAAGCTTCTCTCGTTATAGATTTCCCAAAAACCCTCTTGTGCAAAAAATGTAACTCTAGGAAAGTGTTTTTCTACTAATTTACAGATATTTTTGATGCTATTGAAATCTAGTACACAAGGTTCAAGCTGATGTATAGGTTTAATCCGAATAGGCATCTACAGTTCTGCCTCACAAGAAATTCTCAGTAATTCTAACTCAGTCCTTGAGGCTGTTACAGCCTAACTATGTATTAGATGTCAGAGCCGCTGGATAAGACCCTCCATGCTCGGTATTATCCGTTAGACTTGCTGGATAACACCCGCTTTTTAAGGAATTAAACATCAAATTTGCCAGTTAAGCCCTGCACTTTGGGGTGTTATTCAGCAATTTTGAGGGTTAAGCATGAGGAATGAGGATGTTATCCGTTAGAAGTGCCGGATAATACCCCAGCATTAGGGGCTATCCATTGTCTACCAGTCCATCACCTCAGCACTCCCCGCGATCAAGCGAGAGCAGCGAATTGCCTCAAGCATTTCACTACGGTTGACGAGTTGCTTTTGCACCAGTACACTCATCCACTAAGCCGTTCGACCAGAGCGGTTGCTACACAGAACTCGAAAACTTTGGCGCTGCCGGAAGGTGTTCTCAGCACCAACCGACAGCTAACCCCGCAAATCTCACGGGCAGATTGCGAGGCTAGGGAGATCGTACCCTAGTCACTCCAGTTTGCACTGCATCTGCGGGTGGCTAGGGTTTTCGCGTTCTGTCTTCCTCAACCACAAAAGGAAAACAGAACCGATGTTTAACTATCTCGAACCCGACGCCGACGGGGCGTCAAACTCTTCGCCTGCCCCAGAAAACAAATCCCTCCCCTTACCACCAAACTCTGGATCACTCGGCAGAGCCACCCGACCCCCACCCCCGAAAAAGTGCGGCACATGCTCTACGGCAGCCTGGCCGTCATAGACCGCACCATCAAAATTCTCCATGCCCACGGCTATGCCGACCCCAACGACTGGAGCGATCCTATGCCCGTGCCTCAGGGCGACACCAGCCCCGGCACCAAACCCAACCAGTGGATGGTGATCATGACCAAAACTGTGCTGCTAGAGTAGACGCCTAGGCCCGAGGATTCTGTCAGAATCTTCGGGCTTGCAGCTATTCCCGCTTCAGCTAAGTATTCCTACAGAAGGGCAAAGCGTTCACCAACCTAGTTCTCTAGCAAGAGGAAGGGGCATCTTGTGGTTTCTTATGATGTACTTAATTGCCGCAGATTTCTTCTACAGGAGTAGTGACTTAGCATGAACAGTATGAATAGTGAACAAAAATGTGCATTAGCACTGGGAATCATCTTTACCTTTTTAGGCATTGCTGGTTTCATTCCCGCTCTTGTCAACCTGCCTACCGGAGGAATGGGATCTAGCGTACCGCTAGACTCAAGCGCAATTCCAGTTAGTGGTGGGGCTGATTACATGGCTGCTTACCTAAGAGGTTTTGGCTATTTGTTTGGGCTCTTTCCGACTAACCTACTTCACAACATGGTTCACTTGGCCATCGGCGGCTTTGGTCTATTTTCGGCTACGGGTAAAGAAGGGTCATTTAGATACAATCGATTCTTTGCCATTAGCTATTTGCTGCTTGCCATTATGGGGTTGATACCGCTCTCAAATACCCTCTTTGGTATCATGCCCATCTTTGGTAACAACGTTTGGTTCAACGCCGTAACAGGTGCGATCGCGGCTTACTTCGCCTTCGTCTGGCATCCTAGCCATCCCGAATCAACCGCTCCTTCTACTCAATAGGCGTCTAATCGCTCTGCCATCAGCTGGTGCTACAAATTGATTTGATAAGCGTCAGATCTGCTCATAAGCGCACGGTAATTTTTGACCGTGCGCTTATTTAGTTCTTAAGGAGCTAGACCTTGTAGGGTGGGCACTGCCCACCAATATCAATGCGCTTTTAACCTCTAATTAGGGGCCTCATTCGGCAACCCCTGCACCGCCATCCCCTCTCCCTCGCCGTAGGCGCGAATGTCGCGGCTGAGGATGCCAAAGTCAAAGGCCTCCGTCTTGCCGCCCTGGGCCTTGAGCTGAATCCAGACCAGGCAGATCAACGTTGACACCACAATCGGGGCGGCGAAGCTGATCAGCAGATCGCCTGCGAAGGGCAAGCCATTCCAGGGGCTAAAGTCGGGCCGGGGGAAGAACAGGGCACCGGATGCGATCGCCGCCACCGCGCTCCAAAACGCCATCGTCCCCGTCAGCCGCCGCGAATACAGCCCAAACAGCACCGGAAACAGCGCCCCGGCGCAGACCAAATCCGCCAGCAAAAACAGGTACAGCACGTTGTAACCCCGAGCCGCGATCGCAATCGCGGGCAACCCTACCACTACCATCAGCAGCCGGGTAATCTGTAAAATGCCGCTGGCGGGCCGATGGGGGAAAATCCGCAGCAGGTCGGTGGTAAACACGCTGGCGATGCCGTTGAGTAGCGAGTCTAGACTGCTCATCACCAGGGCCAGCACCAGCACCAGCACCGCCATACTCACCCAGCCCGGCAGATTCAGCGCCTGGATCAGTGAGAAAAAGGCGCGATCGTCATTAAAGCCAAAGTGCATAGCCACAATGCCCAGCAGCCCCGCAAGCAGCAGCATCGGCAAAATTACCAAAAACGAGCCGAGGAACGATCGCCGCACCACCTGATCGGTCTTGCAGGCGTAGATGCGCTGCCAGTTGGTCTGGTTAAACATTTCGGCGGCAATCACCGCGATGAACAGCGTGGCCCCAAACTTGATGCCGGGGCCGTTGGCTAGCGTCAGCAGCTCTGGGGCGGTCTGGGTCACAGGCGCGATCGCACTGCCCCAGCCCCCCAAAGCAAACACCGCAATGCCAAAGCTCAGCAGCAGCAGCGGTACAATCACCACAAACTGAATCGCGTCGGTAAAGATCGTCGCCGCCAGGCCGCCCACCAGGGTGTAGGCAAACACCGCCACCATCACCAGCAGAGCCGT
>DASQNN010000026.1:0-5392 GCA_035644955.1 Nodosilinea sp.
GGCGGGTGGATGGGTAGGCGGGTGGACGTGGAGGTGAGGAAGGTGGGGAGGTGGGGAAGGTGGGATGATTGGGTGTTGAGTCAGCGGGATTGTTGGGAGTTTCTGGGAGATTTGCAAAGGCTTTTTTCAGAACAAGCTCCAAACTCTGCTCACCCATCCACCCATCCACCCATCCACCCATCCACCCGCCCACCCGCCCACTCTCCTACCCCCTCACTCCCCACTCCGTCGCATGGCCGACTGGGCGGCTCCGTAAAGCAGCAGCGCCAGGGCCACGGTGGCGGGCACGATAAACATCCAGTTGTGGCGGGTGACCTGCCAGAGCCAGGGGTAGGGGGTGGTGGTGGCGAGCTGCACCTGGGGCGACTGGCGCAGGGTGGCCAGGCGGTAGTCGGCGCTGGTGTAGGGGTCGGGGTTGGGCACCTGGGCGCTGACCAGCACGGTGTCGCCCTCGATTTGGTAGAAGAGGGGGTCGTGGCGCAGCAGGTCGGCGACCTGGGCTAGGCCGGTATTGTCGCGGCCGCTGAGGGCCAGCACCACCCGCTGGGGGTTCCAGGGCGAAATCACCGATTTCATCAGCCCTTCGCCGTCGGGCAGGGGCTGCACCTGGGTGTCGCCCCACTGGCGGGTGCCGCTGCCCCGCAGGGCAAAGCCGTCTTCGCTGAGCAACTCGGGCAGGGGGAAGCGGGGTTGGGCACCGATCGCGACCAAATGCCGGGTATTGCGAACCTCCTCGGGCAGGTCCTCCTGGCGGTAGACGGCCAGCTGCACCGAGTCGGCCACACTCAGGCGACCCAGGCGTTCGGCTAGCTCCAACAGCACGGCGACATCGCCATTGGCGGGGTTGTTGGGCAGCACGACCGCCGTGGTGGAAAGATCCTGGGGGGCGGTGAAGGGGTAGCCGGTTTTGAATAGATCTAGATCGGGCAGACTGGTGATGGCGCTGCGGTTGAGGCTAAAACGGGTGTCGCTGTGGATGGTGCCCCAGAGCTGCTGATCGGTGACCCGGCTGCACGATCGCCGCTCGCGCGGATCCAATCGAAAGTTGACTTGCAGCTTGGAGGTGGGGGTAACGCGATCGCCCGGCAGATCCACCACCAGGGTGCGGCGATTTGCTCCCTTCACCTCCGTCAGTCGCTCGCCGATAATCGACACCCCGTCTAGCTCCACATCCACCAGCGAGGTGAGGGGGTTGACCTGGGGGCCGTAGCTGTAGGAGAGGTACATTTTGCTGCCCCGCAGCAGGTGATCGTCGGGCAGCGCCTTAAAGTCAATTTCCATCGCTGGGGCGTGGGAGCCGCGTACGGTCATCTCGTCCAAGGGCTGGCGGGTAGGGCTGGTGAGGTCGGAGAGCAAAAAGTCGTTCGCTTCAGGCAGGTAGCCGGGCCACTGGCGATCGGGGGGTGAGGGCACATCCCCAGCCTGGTTGACCACAACCCCGTGGCCCGTGGCAATCTGCTGGTTTTGGGGTTGCACCAGGTACTGCACCGCCTTGGCCACCCCCGCCTCGCCGTTGCCGGTAATCACCAGCACAGGAGAGCTATCCTCGGCGGCGGTGGCCCACATCAGCAGGCCAGAGTCGTCGGGTAAGGGCTTGCCTGCGTCATCTACAAACCTGCCGTTTTTCAGGGTAAAGGGCAGGGTGAGTTCCGCCAAGCCAGGCTGCTGGGCTGGAGTCCCCAACACCACCAGCCGCTCTGCGGCGGCCAAATCCTCCAGGGTGTTGACCAGGCGGGTGTCGAGGGGGCGGTAGTGGGCGGTGCGGCCCAGGTAGGTTTGCAGCCGCGCCGTGGCCGTCAGCCAGGGGCTGTCGGCAGCGGTGGGCTGTAGGTAGGCGATCTGGTTGGTTTGCAGGCTCAGCGTGTCAAACAGCGGGTAGGGAAACTGGCTAAAGTCTGGGGTTACCGCCTGGGGCTGGTAGTCAAACACCAGCTTTGAGTCGGGCAGCACCTCGGTCCACAGTGAGGGGTCGTAGGGGTCTTGGGTGCAGGTGGGGGAGTTGTTTTGCAGAGCGGCGAGAATCAGCTCGTTATCGTCTTGCAGCAGGTCGGCGGGCACGTCCATCACCGCATCGCCAATTTCGCCCATGGGCTGGTTGAGGGGTAGGCTGCCGATGCTGGTGCCGTTGATCAGCACTGTGAGGTTAGAGCGGGTGGCGTAGAGGGCGGCAGAGTGGCGATAGCGCAGCAGCACCTTGACCGACTCGGGCTGCCAGTTGCGGGGGCGGGTAAAGTGCAGCCGCTGCTCGTCGTAGATGCCGCTAAAGCGCAGGCGATTGCCCACCACCGGGCTGCGGTTGAATTCGAGCACGTACTGGCCGGGTTCGCCGGGAGCAATCACCGGGGCTGGGGACAAGTTCTGGGGCAGCGCGATTTCCGCCAGGGCCGGAGTTGCCTCGGTAGGCGCTGCCTCCTGGGCCAGTAGGGGTTGACTGGTGATCAGCAGCAGAGTGGTGAGGTAGAGAGCCAGGCGGCGGCGGGCACGGGGGGAGAGGGGGAGCATGGGGGGATGGGTAGAGGGTAGAGGGTAGAGGGTGAATGGGAGGGCGATGGGGAAAGGGGCAGATCCTGTGGCTGCCCTGTGTCCCCTAATTTAGGGTTTGACTTAGGGCTTTGAGCGAGGGGCGGCTTTTGCCTTACGAAGGGCATTCGCCGCTGGCGGTTGTGAAGCGATCGGGGGAGACCTCCAGGGGCAGCAGACCAAACCAGGCGAGGTTTTGGGTGTAGTAGGCGATGTCGCTATCCCAAAAGCCGTTTTTGTAGGCAGGTTCTAGCTTTTGGCGCAAAATTTCTTCAGCGGTGCCTGGGTCTACCCGCAGCAGGGCGGGGTAGAGCATGGCGTAGTGGGCGGTGGCTTCGTAGCTGGCTTCGGCACCGCCGTCGAGGGTGAGGCGGGCGGGCAGGCGCTGGTCTTGCTGCCAGCGGCGAATCAGCTCGGGGGTGCGGGCCTCCAGGTAGGCCTGGGCACGGGGGTCGTCAAACCAGGCGGCCGCTTGGGAAATGCGCCACCAAACTCGGTAGGCGTCGAAGCTGTAGCGGCTTTGCAGAGGGTAGTCGAGGGGAAGCTGACGGTAGGTGCCCGTGGCCGGGTTGTAGGCAATCCAGTCGGCGGGCAGGCCGGTGGCGGAGAAGGTGGCCAGGTCGTCGAGCAGGGCATAGCCGCTGTCGATCAGGCGGTTCCAGTCATGGTCGCGATCGACCTCGGCAAACAGGCGAAAGCTAGCCGGGGCAAAATACGAGGGGTTAAGAATCACCTGGCTGGGCTCCAGGCTAAAGGCCTCAGTGGGGCCGGGAATGAGCTGACGGGTGCCGTCGGGAAATTCTACGGTGCTGTGCTCCCAGATGTCGGCCAGCAGGGCACGGGCGTCGTCGAGGTACTGGGGGCACGACCAGCGGCGGGCGGCCAAGATCAGCGCGGTGGCGGCGTCGATGTCGGCATCGGTGGCAAAGTTGGCATCGAGGCTGCCCCAGGAACCATCGGGTCGCTGGCCCCACTTCCAGGCCCAGAGCAGATCGCTGGGCTGACCCTTCTCATCCATCCGGGTCAGGTTGTTTTTGGCCCAGGTATAGGTGCGATCGAAGGTGGCGGGGTCGTTGACGGCAACGGCCCGCAGCATGGCGTAGGCCTGGCCTTCGGAAACGGTGCGATCGCTGTCCTCTCGGTCGATCACCCGGCCATCGTCTTGAATGAACCGGCTGCGGTAGGCCTGCCAACTCTCGATCAACCGGTCGTTTTGGGCACTGTCAACGGGCAGCTCTAGGGCTACTTCATGCTCAGTATTCAGGCAGGAGCAGGCGGCGCGAGTGGTGCAGCTAGGGGCGGCAGCCAACAGCACCAGGGCCAGGGGTAGCACCGAGAGCAGCAGTCGGGTTTGCCTTGGTCGAAGACCGGCCAGAGGCCAACGCCTGAGGTTAAAGAGTCGCATCATGGTAGGTCACCGGGGAGGGTGGATGAGTGGATGAGTGGGTGGGTCAGCGCCTGGGTTTTATACCTAACCCCGATTCCCAAAAGGCCTAACCGTACGGGCCTTGGCATTTGCCCTGTTGAATCGGGGGTAACCAAGCAGGATTTGGTCTTAGTAGCGCTCCCAGCTGGGTTGAAAGCCGCGGCGGCGGAGCAGGTCAAATTCCACATCCTGGGCGCGTTGCTCTAGGTCGATGGGGGCGGCGGTGGGGGGCAGCTGGCGCAGTTGGTCTAGGGCCGAGAGCTTGCGGTCGTCGGCGATATTGAGTTCTGCGATCGCATAGCGGGCCTCCCAGTAGTTAGGCTCTAGCGCTAGCACCTGGTTGTAGAGGGTGCGGGCGGCGGTCAGGTTGCCCTGCTGAAACTGCACCCCGGCCAGGGCGGCCAGGGCACCCAGATTTTCAGGCTCTCGCTCCAGCACCTGCTGGTAGGCGGCGGCGGCCAGGGGGAGATTTCCCTGGTTCTGGGCTAGTTCGCCTTGGAAGAAGTACACCGTCAGGTCGTCGGGGTTGGCGGCAATCAGCGATTCCATCTCGGCCTGGGCCTGGGTGGGGTTGACCCGGTCCAATAGCTCAATGGTTCGCCACCGCAGCCAGAGATCGTCCGGTCGCTGGGTTAGCAATGCCTGATACAGGTCGGCTCGGCGACTGTCGGCGGGGATTGCGCCTGCCAGCTCAAACAGCTCCGGCGGTGGATTCTCTAAGTTTTGGGAGGCCAGCCAGCTGTCCAACGTTTCGGCGGCGGTGGCGGCGGTGATTTGCCTGGTGCGGTAGGCCAGCAGGGCGTAGCCTAGGGGATAGTCGGGGTTGTCGGGGTGGGCGGCGATCGCCGCCAGGTACACCGGCAGTGCCGCCTCCGGCTGCCCCTGCAGCGTCCTCACAAAGGCCAGCCCCCGCAGAGCATCGGCGGTGGCCTGGGACCCTGGCTGAGCCGCAATTACCGCTTCGTAGCGGCGGGCGCTGGCATCCCAGTCGCCCAGCTGCCGCTCTAGGTCGGCCACCAGCAGTTCGGTGCCCCAGTCGCCTTGGCCCGCATTGGTGGCGCTGTAGGTGGTGAGGGCATCGCGAGCCGCCTGCAAATTGCCCTGGCTCAGGTAAATCTGGGCGATGCGGTAGGTTAGCAACGGAGCCTCCACCGCTGCCGCTACAGCTTCGTACACCGGCAGCAGGGCTGGGTCAGGGTTGTCCAAACGCACCAGGGCGGTGGTGATGGCCCGCTGCTCGGGGGCCGAGCTGGGCAGGGGCGACAGCAGCGGCAAAATTTTCTCGGCCACGGCGGCAGCGCTTTCAGTCCCCAGGCTGTAGGCCAGCAGGGCGTAGCCTAGGGGATAGTCGGGGTTGTCGGGGTGGGCGGCGATCGCCGCCAGGTACACCGGCAGCGCCGCCTCCGGCTGGCCTTGCAGCGTCCTCACAAAGGCCAGCCCCCGCAG
>DASQNN010000027.1:0-11479 GCA_035644955.1 Nodosilinea sp.
GGTGACAGCAGCGATCGCGCAACGCAGCCGGTTTACCCTCCGCCGTCAGCCACAGCACCAGCGGCTCACCCAGCAGCGTGAAGGACTGGGGGCCGTCGGTAAGATTGGCGATCGGCATAACGGGGTACCAGAAGCGCCGCAGTACAGGCTGTTGGGTAACGAGCATGGGAGTCTCCGAGAGGGGTAAGTGAGGAGTGGATGGGTAGGGGATTGGATGGGTGGATGGCGGCGAGATCCCAGGGTTCTCTTGAGTTTGGTACAAGATTCTGGCAATTCCGCAGAAGAACCCTGGGATCTGTTGCAGCAGGCACTCAACCTGCGCTCGCTTCCTCAAGAATTTTGGTCGTCGGAGCAGGCTGGTTCTCCTGCCGCCGCTGCTCGACCTCGCCGTGCTCCTTCAGCAGTTTGGCTAAGCGGTGGCGCATGAGAATGCCGGGGCGATCGCTCGCCATGTGCTGCTCTTCCGCCAGACTCAGGGGCGCATCGTAGTCGGTACCTTCCAAAATCACCCGGTCTTCACTGGTCACCTGGCGATCGAAGGCGATAATATCAGCGGCCTTAGCGTCAGCCTCGGTGTCATTCCGCAGGCAGAACTGCACCACCTGGGAGTGCTGGTCGTCGATAGGGGTGTAGGCGGTGAAAATTAGGTGCTCTAAGCCATTGGGGTACTGAATTTTGAGCGTGCGGGCAAAGGGCATGTACCAGGTGCGGGTGTTGGTGCGGATGGTTTTTTCTTCGGCAATGCCCAGGTTTTTCTTTTGCAGGTCGGGGTTGAGCACCTCCAGCCAGTGCTTCATTACAAAGCCAAAGTCGGTTTCGATCACCTCGTCAATGGTTGGCGGTTGGGGGTTCGACATATCACCCCAGGAGCTGGCGTGGACGAAGTGGCCGTGGGCGCTGTCGAAGGAGTTCTCAATGGCGCGCAGCCCCCCTACTTGCCAAGGCTCGTAGAACTCGTGGATGAACCGAAAGTTGGCATCGGCAAACTCAGGAATCTCAGGAATCGGCTGTAGCGGACTGTTATCCAAACAAACCCAGACATAGCCGTAGCGCTCAACGCAGGGGAACGCATCGACTCGGTAGGTTTTGGGAATGGGCGCATCCCCATCGAACTGGGGCACATCGACGCAGGTGCCCGTGGCATCGTACTGCCAACCGTGGTAGGGACAGCGCACACAGCCGTTTTTGACGATGCCCTTAGAAAGCTGGGCGGAGCGGTGACAGCAGCGATCGCGCAGGGCAGCGGGCTTGCCGTCATCGTCTAGCCACAGCACCAGGGGCTCTTTGAGCAGAGTGAAGGCTTGCGGGCCATTGAGCAGATTATCCAAGGGAATAACCGGATACCAGAAGCGTCGCAGCACCGGCTGTTGAGTGGTGAGCATAGGGAGTTCTCCAAGAAGGATGAAAGGACGTAGGGTGCATTCGCGTCAGCAATGCACCGCTAGAGCATCGTTGGCCAAAAGAATCTCGTCGCTCGCGTTTGCGAAATCTTGTATGGATGAGATTGGTGCATTGCTCCGCAAGGCTTCGCGTTGGCAACGCCGCGCCCTGGCGCTATGCACCCTACGGGGGTTTGGAGGAACGCTAGTTCTCGTGGGTCATGGCGCTGGAGTGCCAGTTCTTCAGCAAAACATTCGACAGAGCCGAGAGGGCGGCAAAAATGGCGATGCCCGATACCGTAATCAGCAGCAGCGCCGCAAACATGCGGGGAATTTGCAGGTTGTAGCCCGCCATCAAAATTTGGTAGGCCAGGCCCGATTCTGCGCCGCCAGTACCGGCAACGAACTCGGCCACGACTGCGCCGATCAGCGCCAGGCCGCCGCTAATGCGTAAACCCGCTAAGAAGTAGGGCAGGCTGGTGGGCAGCCGCAGATGCCATAGGGTTTGCCAGCGGTTGGCTTTGTTGAGCTTAAACAGGTTCACCAAAGCTGGGTCGGTGCTGTTGAGGCCCAGCACCGTGTTCGACACGATGGGGAAGAAGGCGACAATCCAGGCGCAGACCACCAGAGCGGCAAAGGTGTTGCTTTTGAGCCAGATGATGATCAGGGGCGCAACGGCCACGATGGGCGTCGTTTGCAGCAGCACCGCGTAGGGAAAGAAGCTGCGCTCAATCCATTTGCTCTGGGCAAAGAGGATGGCGACCAGCAGCCCGGAGGCGGTGGCTGCCACCAGCGCGGTGAAGGCAATCTTCATGGTGACAAACCACGACGGAAACAGCGTCGGCCAGTCTTTCGCCAGGGTTTGCAAAATGAGAATGGGGCCAGGCAGCAGGTAAGGGGGCGTGTTGGTAATGCGTACGGCCAGTTCCCAGGCGGTGAGCAGGACTAGGCCAACAATGATCGGGGCCAGCACGTCGGGGGAGAGCAGCGATCGCGTCCACCGGAGCCTGGCGTTGGGCTGTTCAATAGCAGGAGAAAGCATGGTTCAAGATTCCTAAAGAGCCAGCGCCAACGATTCACCCATGGCATCAGACAAACTGTGAGACACCTCGCGACAGTAGCGGTTGAACTGGGCTGAGGTGCGGTAGTCGGGTTCGCGGGGGTGGGGGCTGTCGATCGCAATGTCGGCCACCACACGCCCCGGCTTTGAGGCCATCACCACCACCCGATGGGCCAGGTACACCGCCTCGTAGATGCTGTGGGTAACAAAGAGAATCGTCAGGTTGCGCTGGTGCTGGAGCTGGAGCAAATCTTGGTTGAGCTTGCCGCGAGTCATTTCATCGAGGGCACCGAAGGGTTCATCCATCAGCAGCACGTTGGGTCGGGTGACCAGGGCGCGGGCAATCGAGACCCGCATTTGCATGCCGCCGGAGAGTTCGCGGGGGTAAACCCGCTCAAACCTCTGAAGGCCAACCTGGGCGATCGCCTCCGACACCAGCTCTAGGGCCTGCCGTTTGGGTACCTTCGCCAGCTTCAGCGGCAGACGAATGTTATCCATCACCGTCGCCCAGGGCATGAGCGCCGCCTCTTGAAACACGTAGGCCAGCCTGTGCTCGTCGCGATCGCGGCCCCAGACTACTCTCCCAGTGCTGGGCTGGCCCAATTCTGAGACAATGCGTAGCACCGTGCTCTTGCCGCAGCCCGATGGTCCCACCAGGCTGGTAATCGTCCCCGGCTCCACCGCCAGGTTAAAGTCTTGCAGGGCCACCGTGCCATTGGCGTAGGTTTTGCCGACATGCTCAAGGGTGAGAATGGGTTGGGTCTTCATTGCGATCGCATTTGTTGCAGATGAACCAATCATCGGTTAAACCGTTTCCCTAGAGGGCGTTTGTAAACAGTTTGTCTGGGGCCAGTAGGTTCGGCCACCCCTAGCTCTGGTACGCTTCCGGCCCCTTGTTCACAAAGTCCAAAGAAAAAGCCTCTTCGTAGGGCACCGAGGCGTCAAACGCGCCCAACTCAACCATGGTGTTAAACAGTTCTTCCCAGCGTTCTGCGGTCATCGCCCCAATGCCCAGCGTTTCCGCATCGCCGCTGGTGATAATGCCGTACTCGCTCAGCTTTTCTAGCCCAAAGGCGATCTGCTCATCGGTCATCTCGGGGTTGTCTTGCTGAATCAGCGCATTGCCGGGGGCAGGGTCGTCTAAATAGCTGTACCAGCCCTTAATCGAAGCATCCACAAACCGCTGCACCAGGTCGGGGTTGCTCTCCATCAGTTCGCGGCGAGTTTCAATCGTCGTAGTGTAGTTCGAGTAGCCGTGGTCGGCCATCAGCAGCAGCACTGGCTCAAAGCCGCCTTCCCGCTCGATCGCAAAGGGTTCAGAGGTGATGTAGCCCTGCTGCACCAGGTTTTTGTCGGCCACAAACGGCCCGACATTAAAGGTGTAAACCCCCATCTGCTCATCGCTGAGGTCGTACTTAGCCTTCAAAAACGGCCAAAAAGTCGTGTGGGCGGCGGTCGACATCAAAATCGTCTTCCCCTCCAGATCTTCAAAAGAATCTATCCCAACGCCGGGGTGCGCCATCAGCGCCTGGGGATCTTTTTGAAAGATGGCCGCCACCGTTACCTTAGGCAACCCCTCTTTAATGCCGTTAATGGCATCAATGGCATAGCCCATATTGAAATCGATCGCGCCCGCCATCAGCAGCTGGTTGCCGTTTACCTGGGGGCCGCCCATGCGAATGGTGACATCTAGCCCGTGCTCTTCGTAAATGCCGGTAGCCACCGCCTGGTAAAACCCGCCGTGCTCGGCCTGGGCAAACCAGCTGGTACCAAAAGTCACCTGGTCTAACTCGCCCGAAGCGGCAGCCGACTCATCCCCAGCGGAGGTAGTAGTTTGAGAGCCCCCCGCACAGGCCGCCAAAGCCCCTGCCCCCAGTGCCAAAGAGCCATACCGCAAAAACCGCCGCCGATTGAGAGCCAGCCCAAAAGAAGCAAGATCGCGAGGAAACGCCATAGCAAAAGCCCAATTAGAAAAAAATAACACAGAGAACCGAAGCAACCGGGAGCCAACTAATACTCTCTCAAAAAAACCGTAAAGCTTGGTATCCAGAACCAGAAGGGTTGCGTATACTGAACATACAGCCGTGAATACCGTGCTGAATTCACTGCTGTATACAAGAGAAGTTAGAGGCTTCAAACAATAGCTTCCGTATTGATCGCTACTATTGTTTGTTCTTTTTGGGATATTGGAGTGCTCCGGTGGTCAAAGCCAGCTTACAGACGGCCAGCAGCCGCAAACCATCGGGCAGCAGCGTCGATCGCATCTACCAGCAGCTCAAGCAGATGGCGATGACCTACAAGTTTCGCCCCGGCGAGCCGCTCAACGAAGTCGAGCTTGCCGCCTCCTTTGGAGTCAGCCGTACGCCCCTGCGGGAAGTGCTCAATCGCCTGGTTGCCGAAGGCCTGCTCGACTTCGTACCCCGCAAGGGTTTTTCCTGCAAACCCCTCGATACCAAGCGCGTGTTTGACCTCTACGAAGTGCGCTGTGGCTTAGAGATGATGAGCGCCAAGCTGGCCACCGAGCGCGCCAGTGACGACGAAATTGAAGACTTGATTCAATTTTGGAAGACCGCCGCCGAAAAGTTTTGCACGCTTACCCCCGTAGACTGCGCCCGCTGCGACGAAACCTTCCACGAGCGCCTGGCAGAGCTATCGCAAAACAGCGAGCTGCTGCACATGCTGAAGAATGTAAATGCCCGCGCCCACTACCTGCGGCTGATCTCCATGGAGCAAGAGCCCTACCGCCGCACCACCTGCGCCGAGCACCAGCTGATCTTGCAGGCCATTCAAGACCGCAATGTGGAGGCAGCGGTAAACTGTATGGCCGCCCATGTCAGCTTGCGCCAAGAGCAGCTGGTGGAAGTGATCAAAGAAGGCGTGGCGCGGCTCTACATGAGCTGAGTGAGGAACGTGAATACTATGAGGATTGATGCTTTGAAGCAGCGGTCAAAACCTCTAGCCACATGTCTGAAACTGTTCACAACCCGCAGGGCTGGGGTCAGCGCTTGCAAAACGCAATGATTCAGTTTTGGCGCTTTAGTAGCTTCTATGGCAACTACCAATCTCTGCCTCTGGCGGAACGTCGCCGGTTCGTGCTCGCTCGGCAAAACCGAGACCAATAATCTGGCCCAAAGGTATGCCCTGGTCCAGGGTTAACGACGGGTGGTGTTGATCTGCTGGCCATATTTGGGTGGTGGGCAGTGCCCACCCTACACGGGGCTAAGGCAATACAATATCGACTAGCTCGGCTTGCAGGGCGGCGATCGCATCGTACTCTCGCGCAAACACCTCGGTCAGGCGCTCGAACACCGGCAAAATCTTTTGGTAGGCCTGCACATTTTCGGGAGTGGGCTGGTGGCGATAGGTTTCGCCAATCATCGTCATCACCGCTTCTAGCGACGGCACCCGGCCCAGGGCGTAGAGGCCCAGCACGGCGGCCCCCAGGCAAGAGCTTTCGTAGTGCTCAGGAACGGTCACCTCGCGGTTGAAGATATCGGCCATCATCTGCCGCCATAGGGGCGACTCGGCAAATCCCCCCGTCGCCTGAATTAGGGTGGCGGGGCCAGCAAAATCTTCCAGCGCCTTCAGCACCAGATAGAGGTTGTAGACAATACCCTCCAGCACCGATCGCACCAGGTGCGACTTGGTGTGCTTGACGCTGAGGCCAAAGAACGAGGCCCGGGCATTGGCATTCCACAGGGGCGATCGCTCGCCCATCATATAGGGGTGAAACAGCAGCCCCTCAGAACCGGGGGACACCGCCCCAGCCATGGCCGTCAGCAGGCTATACACATCTTGGCCGAGTCGTCTGGCGGTCGATACTTCGGCATCGGCCAGTTGGTCGCGCACCCAGCGCAGGGCAATGCCGCCGTTGTTGACCGCGCCGCCGATCACCCAGTGGTGCTCGGTGAGGGGGTAGCAAAACAGGCGCTCCTGGGGGTCGGTGATGGGGCGATCGACCACGGCCCGTACCGCGCCGCTGGTGCCTACGGTTACGGCTACTAGCCCTGGCGAAATCGCCCCCACCCCCAGGTTCGACAGCACACCATCGCTGGCCCCAGCAATGATCGGCGTCTCGGCCCGCAGGCCCATGGCCTCGGCCATAGCGGGCTTTAGCCCGGTGAGCACGGCGGTGGTGGGCACCAGTTCTGACAGGGAAGAGGGGTTAACTCCGGCGATCGCCAGCGCCCCCTGATCCCAATCCAGCGTCTCCAAATTCAGCAGACCCATGGCGGTGGCAATGGAGTGGTCAACCACGTAGCGACCCAGCAACCGGTAAAACACGTATTCTTTGATTGAAATAAACCGTGCCGCCTGCTGAAACAGGTCGGGTTGCTCGTGGCGCAGCCAGGTAAGCTTGACCAGCGGCGACATGGGGTGAATGGGAGTGCCCGTGCGCCGATAGACGGCGCGGCCATCCATGTCGGCCTTGATGCGTTTTTCCCAGCCGGTGCTGCGGTTGTCGGCCCAGGTGATGCTGCGGGTGAGGGCATTACCGTCAGCATCGACCAAAATTAGGCTGTGCATCGCTGAGCTAAAGCAAAGCCCCAACACCTGGGAGGGGTTTAGCACGTAGGACTCTATCAACAGCCGCACCGTTTTGACCACGGCGGCAAAGATTTCTTCTGGGTCTTGCTCGGCGGTGGCGATATCGGGGGTGTAGAGGGGGTAGGTAACCAAAGCTTTGCCCACTACCTTGCCCGCTTCGGTAAACAGCACCGACTTGGTGCTGGTAGTACCAATATCGACCCCGATGATGTAGTTCTGTTCAGCCATGGTGTGCCTGTAACAATAGAGATGGAAGGAAAGAAGAAAGGGGGGGTAAGGGTTGCAGTTTACGGTACAAGGTTAGACTCGCACACCGTGCACCTGGTAAAGCCTGGCATCAATCAGCCAACCCTTCCCGAAACCTGATACCTGATGCCTAGCACCCGAAACCCACAGCACCGTTGCTGCATTTGCACCATAGAGTCCTAGCACCTGACACCCAACCTCCTCCCCAGCAAGCTTTTACACAAAGAACCCCACAATCAGCATAACCACCAGGCCCACGCCGCCAATAATGGTCTCCATCACCGTCTATGACTGGAGGGTTTGCTTTTCGGTCATGCCCAAGAATTTGCCCACCAGCCAAAAGCCCGAGTCGTTGACGTGGGCTGTACAGGCGATCGCGGCCCTTGGGTCAACCCGGCCGCAAACCTACAAACACTGCGCGGTTGGCTAAACTGTTTCCAGGTTAGGGAATACTATCCCCTAGAACACTTTCTGACCCCACCAGTGAATGTTTAAGGGATAGCGATGATAAACGTTACTGCGGCTACATTGTTGGCTATTGGCATAACCCTAGATTCTCTAGGCAAGAACTACGCGCTTTTGGCGGCGATCGGCATTTTGTTCGCCATGGCATTCTTCTTGATGATGTACCTCCAGTACCCAGTCTTGTTTCTCGGTTCTGCGCGATATCCCCTAGCCAGAAAGTGTTTTCCGTTTGTCCGCTGGGCTATCTTTGGCATTTACTTTGTCGACCTGTCTACCACGCTAATGCGCTATTACGACGGCCCTGCGCTGAGCGTCTCTGTCCATGCCTACAGCATCTGGGCTGGGTTTTATCTAGTGACCTACAGCCTGGCGATCTTGACTGGCCCGCCCAAGCCACGGCGGCGCAAAAAGCTTCTCCAGCGCTATGGACGGAGACGTTGGGTAGGTCAACTCGCCCCCGTTCCGGCCTAATCGACAACGTGGTGGTAAATACGTGACGGGTGGCCTTGATCAATACCCGTTGGACCGCCCTGGGATCACCCTGGCCGGCCTCGGGTCACTTCAAACAGGCCGGCGATCTCATTGTTGAGCGTGATCGTCGGGCTGGTGGCGTTGTCAAAGGCAATGCAGCAGATTCAGGTAGTGCCGTCGTCAGTGGCCTAAATAGCCTGCCCCCCAACATTGTTGGCCAACTGGTTTTGGCGAGCCTCCACCAGCAACGCTTGGGCATCGGTGGTCAATAGCCTGGGAATCCTCGGTATGAGAGGGCTTCGATGTATCACCTCTTAACAAACCAGTGCCCAAGAATTAAATTTGGGCCGTAGAGTTAAATAACTGCGAGAATAAAGGTAGTTACGGAATGACAAGAGGGCACCCTTAACAAAAGGCAATTTGGTTAGATACCCCCATGAATTTCTTCGGTAAATGTCTTGAAGAAGAATATCCCTGCGACTTAACAACTACCCTTCAGGCGCAGGCAAGCTCAGGATACCCCCGTCCTCAGCTACAGCGTTCTCAGTGGACTTCCTTGGATGGTACTTGGAAGTTCACCTACGACGACGAAGGGTACTACGCACGACCTAGTGATGTAACAGCTTGGAAGCAGCATATCGAAGTTCCGTTCGCTCCCGAATCTATCCGCAGTGGTATTCACGACACGGGGTTTCATCCAAATTGCTGGTATGAGCGAGAGTTTGAGGTGTCGGCGGAGGGCGACCGCGTCCTGCTCCACTTTGGAGCCGTCGATTACCGGGCGAGGGTATGGGTCAACGGCCAGTTCATGATTGACCACGAGGGCGGGCATACCCCCTTCTCGATGGACATTACTTCTGTATTGCGTCCAGATGGCAAGCAGACGGTAACCCTATGGGCAGAAGATGACCCCTGCGACCTGGCAAAACCACGGGGTAAGCAGGACTGGCAGCTGGAACCCCACAGCATCTGGTATCCCCGCACCAGCGGCATTTGGCAAACTGTGTGGTTGGAAACAGTTCCCGCCACCTATATCGATCGGATTAAATGGACACCCCACTTTGAGCGCTGGGAAATCGGCTTTGAAGGGTTTGTCTCCGGCGACCTGCAAAGGGAAATGCACCTGAAGGTGCGGTTGACGGTGGGCAAGCAACTCCTAGTCAACGACATGTACGAGGTGCTGAATGGCGAAATTCACCGCCGCATTGCCCTGTCCGACCCCGGAATTGATGACTATCGCAATACATTGCTGTGGAGCCCTGAGAAGCCGACGCTGATTGATGCTCAGATTCAACTCTGGTGTCAGGGGCAGTTGGTGGATGAGGTGACATCCTATACCGCCATGCGGACAGTGAATATTCAGCGCGATCGCTTCATGCTCAACGGGCATCCCTACTACCTGCGATTGGTGCTGGATCAGGGCTACTGGGAAGACACGCTGATGACGGCCCCTTCCGATGAAGCTCTGCGCCGGGATGTGGAACTGGTCAAGCTAATGGGCTTCAACGGTGTGCGCAAGCACCAGAAAATTGAAGATCCTCGCTTCCTTTACTGGGCCGACGTGCTGGGGCTAATGGTGTGGGAAGAAATGCCCAGTGCTTACCGCTTTAGCCCCAAGGCTGTAGAACGGTTGACGAAGGAGTGGACGGAGGTGATCGAACGGGATGCCAGCCATCCCTGTATTGTGGTTTGGGTGCCCTTTAACGAGTCCTGGGGCGTCCCCGACTTGACCGCAACCCCGGCCCATCGTCACTGTGTCCAGGCGTTGTATCACCTGACCAAAACCCTCGATCCCACCCGTCCGGTGATTGGGAACGATGGCTGGGAAAGTACGGCCACAGATATTGTGGCGATCCACGACTATGACACTCAATCCCATAGTTTGGCCAAACGCTATGGACCTGAGGTGAAACTGGCGGATCTGTTCGATCGCCAGCGTCCCGGCGGGCGGGTGCTGACCCTGGATGGCTACCCCCACCAAGGTCAACCCATCATGCTGACGGAGTTTGGCGGCATTGCCTGTACCAAACCCGAAGAACAAATCAGCACCTGGGGCTATGCGCGCTCGGACAATGCGCTGGAGTTTCAGCGGCAGTATGCGGCGCTGCTGCAAACGGTGAATCAGGTGGAAATGTTTAGCGGTTTCTGCTACACCCAGTTGACGGATACCTTCCAGGAGGCAAACGGGCTGTTATATATCGATCGCACGCCAAAATTCCCCATTGGGGCGATCGCATCTGCCACTTTGGGTAGGGGGACAGGGGAGGATGCCCCGTCTATGCTGCAAGAGTCTGCAAAAATAGCGCAGGCCCACATAGAACATGCATTCTCAGATTCTTTTGAAGCCCGATGGGCGCAATCTCACCCTGTACAGCCGGTCACCCATTGCGGCGGGAATAATTGCGCCTAGTCCGAGCAGTGAGCCCGTTCGGGCCAACCCTCACCTCCGCTGGCATCCCCTGCGGGGGGAGTGGGTGGCCTATGCCAGCCATCGCCAGGGGCGGACCTTCATGCCGCCGCCGGAATATAATCCGCTGGCTCCCACCAAAGACCCGCAATTTCCTACGGAGTTGCCCCAAGGGAACTACGACATTGCGGTGTTTGAGAATCGGTTTCCGTCGCTGACTCCGTCAGCGGCGGATTCTCCGCGTGAAATTGTGGATACGGTGCCCGCCAACGGAGCCTGCGAGGTGGTGGTGTTTACCCAAAATCCGCAGGCGGCGCTGAGTTCGCTACCGCTGGATCATATTGAGCTGCTGTTTCAGGTGTGGGGCGATCGCACTCGCGCCATTAGCCAGCACTCCCAAATTCAATACGTCCTGCCCTTTGAGAACAAAGGGGTTGAGGTAGGGGTGACGCTACACCATCCCCACGGCCAAATTTACGCCTATCCCTTTGTGCCTCCGGTCCCGGCTCGGATGGGAGCGTGTCAGCAGGAATACTATCAGCAGCACCAGCGGGGATTGCTGGAGGATTTGATTCAGGCGGAGATTGAGGACAATCAGCGGATTTTGTATCGGGATGAGTGGGCGATCGCCTTCGTTCCGGTGTGCGCACGCTATCCCTATGAGGTGTGGATCGCGCCGATTCAACCTGTTGCCACATTTCTGGATCTAACCGCCGATCAACGGGCGAGCTTAGCCAGGGCGTTAAAGACCGTGACCCTGAAGTATGACGGGTTGTGGCAGCGTCCGTTTCCCTATTTGATGGCCTGGTTTCAGGCGCCTGTGAATGGGGAAGCGCATCCAGAATGGCACCTTCACGCTCAGTTTTACCCGCCCTACCGCACATCAGACAGGCTCAAGTATTT
>DASQNN010000028.1:0-16784 GCA_035644955.1 Nodosilinea sp.
ACCGGCCAGGACATAGTGGGCGGGTGAAAGCCGTAGTCGATTAGCCGCTTGGCCACATCTTCGACCCCAATGTCGGCAGATTTTTTAAACGGCCGCAGGTCGAGAATGCACTCGTGGGCCACCCGCCCATTCTGCCCGGTATAGAGAATGTCGTAGTGCCCCGCCAGGCGCTGGGCGATGTAGTTGGCGTTGAGAATGGCAACTTCTGTGGCTCGCGTTAGCCCAGCGCCACCCATCATGGCGATATACATCCATGAAATCGGCAGAATGCTGGCGCTGCCCCAGGGTGCCGAGGTCACCGCGCCAATGCCCTGGCTGCCGCCAACTCCATCAACCAGACTGTGCCCCGGCAGGTAGGGCACCAGGTGCGCCTTCACCCCAATCGGCCCCACCCCTGGCCCGCCGCCCCCGTGGGGAATGCAAAAGGTTTTGTGCAGGTTGAGGTGGCACACGTCGGCCCCAAAGTCGGCCGGGCGGCAGAGGCCCACCTGGGCGTTCATGTTAGCTCCATCCATATACACCTGGCCGCCGTGGGTGTGAATGATGGTGCAAATCTCGTCAATGCCTGCTTCAAACACCCCGTGGGTAGAGGGGTAGGTGACCATTAGGGCCGCCAGCTTTTCGCCGTGCTTCTCAGCCTTGGCCCGCAGGTCGGCGACATCGATATTGCCCTCGTCGTCACAGGCAACGGGAACAACGCTCATGCCGGCCATGACAGCGCTGGCGGGGTTGGTACCGTGGGCCGACTGGGGAATTAAACAGACCGTACGGTGCGAGTCGCCCCGCTGCTGGTGGTATTCGCGAATCACCAGCAGGCCGGCGTATTCGCCCTGGGCCCCGGCGTTGGGCTGGAGCGAAACGCCGTCAAAGCCGGTGATTTCTGCCAGCCAGGTCTCTAACTCTGTAAACAACTGCCGGTAGCCTGCGGCCTGAGCCGAGGGGACAAAGGGGTGAATTTGGCCGAACTCGGGCCAGGTGACGGGCACCATCTCAGCGGTGGCGTTGAGCTTCATGGTGCAAGACCCCAGAGGAATCATCGCCGTGGCTAGGGAGAGATCTTTGTTTTGAAGGCGATGCAGGTACCGCAGCATCTCTGTTTCGGAGTGGTAGCGGTTGAAGGTGGGGTGGGTGAGGTAGGGGGAGGTGCGGGTGAGGGCGGGTGGATAGGCCGGTGAGGGGGTGAGGGGGTGAGGGGATGGGGGGGTGGATCCGGTAAAAACGGCGATCAGGTCTTGCAGATCGGCGTCGGTGACGGTTTCGTCGAGGGCGACGATCAGGGTTTCGGTGTCGAGCACGCGCAGGTTGATGCGGTGGTCGGCGGCGCGGGCGAGAATAGCAGATTGGGCATCGCCCACCGTCACCCGCAGCGTGTCGAACACGGGCTCTTTCCCCAGCTCAAAGCCCGCTTGGCTGAGGGCGGCAGCGAGGGTTTGGGTTTGGTGGTGAATGCGGGAGGCGATCGCCCTCAGCCCCTCCGGCCCATGGTACACCGCGTACATGCTGGCCATGATCGCCAGCAGCACTTGGGCGGTGCAGATATTACTGGTGGCGGCGTCGCGGCGAATGTGCTGTTCGCGAGTTTGCAGGGTAAGGCGCAGGGCCGGGTTGCCGTAGGTGTCTTTAGAAACGCCCACCAAGCGACCGGGCAGTTTGCGGGCAAAGCTGTTGCGGGTGGCAAAGAAGGCGGCGTGGGGGCCACCAAAACCCAGGGGCACGCCAAATCGCTGGGTATTGCCCACCACCATATCGGCCCCAAATTCGCCGGGGGGGCGCAGCAGCGTTAGGCTGAGCAGGTCGGCGGCCACGGTGACCAGGGCCTGGGCATCGTGGGCCTGGGCGGTGAACTCTGCGTAGTCGTAGATCGCCCCGTCGGTAGCGGGATATTGCAGCAGCACTCCAAACACGGGGATGGCGAAGTCAAAGGCCCGGTGGTCACCGACCAAGACCTCAATGCCCAGGGGCAGGGCCCGGGTTCTGACGACATCAATGGTTTGAGGGTGGCAGGTAGCGGAGATCCAAAAGGTTTTGGCCTCTTTCCGTTTGCGGGCGTTGAAGGCCAGGGTCATGGCCTCGGCAGCGGCGGTACCCTCGTCGAGCAGGGAGGCATTGGCAATTTCCATCCCCGTCAGGTCGCTCACCAGGGTTTGAAAATTTAGCAGCGCCTCCAGACGGCCCTGGGCGATTTCGGGCTGGTAGGGGGTGTATTGGGTGTACCAGCCGGGGTTTTCGAGCACGTTGCGCTGAATCACCGCCGGGGTGATGGTGTTGGCGTAGCCGAACCCTAGGTACGATCGCCACACCTGGTTTTGGCTGGCCAACGCTTTGAGCTGGGCCAAGGCCGCCGTTTCGTCTAATCCCTGGGGGAGGTCGAGGGCCTGGCGCAGGCGAATGGCCTCTGGCACGGTGGCGGCCATCAGCTCGTCTAGGGAGGCGTAGCCCAGGGCGGCCAGCATGGCCTCGGTATCGCGCTCCGTGGGGCCAAGGTGGCGGGCCACAAAGGGGCTGAGGGCAACGGCGGCAGTGCGGTTATGGGCGGCATCCGGGGCGGCGGCTAAAGCGCTGGTCTCGGAGGTGCTGGTCTGGGGGAAAAGTTGCGTCATACCCGGTTGCGGATGGTTCCAAAATCGACAGGGTGGGTTCGGCGGTGCCCAACGGAGGGAGTGCCCTTCATCATCTTGGAACATCTAGAGCAAATTTGCCGCAGGCCCAGCCAGATTGACTACCCCTGAGCCAGTCGGGCGATAAAAGGGGCGATCGCCGCCGCTGTCTCCTGGGGCTTTTCTAGGTGGGGTACGTGGCCGCACTGGGGAATCCAAATCAGCTCGCAGTCGGCGATCGCGCGTTCAAACCGCCGCGCATCCTTGGTGCCTAAAATTTTGTCCTGCTCACCCCAAACTATCAGGGTGGGGCAGGTAATTTGAGAAATCTTGGGGGTTAAAAAGTTGTAGCCACCGCTTTTGGTAAAGGCAATCAGCGCCTCCTTCCAGCCGGGGCACTGCAGGTGCAGGGCGGCGCACAGTTCGGCATCGGCAGTGACCAAGCTCTTGTCAAAATAGGCCTGGCAGCTGATGCTGCGCCGCACCCTGGGGCTGCGCAAAAAGGCGGTGGCCCAGCTATCCATCGGCGGCACCATCAGGTTGCCCATGGCTGGGCCGGCGGCAAAGCCAGCAGCATCGATCAGCACTAGGCCCGCCACCGCCTCGGGGTAGGTGAGCGCAAAGTCGATGGCAGCGGCACCGCCCATAGATGCCCCCACCAGCACAACAGGACGCCCAATTTTCTGCTGCCAAAAGCTGTGCAGGTGCAGCTTGATGGCCCCGGGCGAGAGCTTGGGGCAGAGGGCGCGATCGCTAAACCCAAACCCCAGCAAATCGACCGCCCAGGCGCGGGGTTCCAGCAGGGGCCACAGGCGACGAAACTCAAACAGCGAGCTGTCAAAGCCGTGGATCAGCAGCAGCGGCAGGGCGCTGGCGACATCTCCTGCCGCTACGTAGGCGGTGGGAATAGCCGCTTCAGTAAGCGGCGTTTTGATCGCTTCTAGCCTGACCCCGGCCGCCAACGCAATGGAAGTTGGTTCGCTCAGGGCAGCCGCAGCGGCAGGCAGCACAGACGCAGTCATAGGGCACCGAAAAAAATACAGCCTGCTGCATATTCTCACGAACCAGGCCGGCATGATCTTAGGATCTCCGAGGGCCAGCTACTGGTGCAGATTGATCTGGTGCGACCCAATCGCAATGCCATACTGGCCGTAGATATCCTGCCCCAGCAGGCCATAGCTGCCGCCAATGGCCACTTTCACCTGCTCGCGGCGGAGGCCGCCCAGCTCTACCGCATCGACGTACCCAATCGGCAAACTGACCACGCTGCCGTCGGCAATTCTGGCCTGGGTTTCGCCCACCACGGCCACCCCCACCGTCCGGGCCATCTCAGCGGTAATCAGGGTGCCGGTGGCCCCGGTGTCAAACAGCATTGGAAAGGTTTGGGCGCCCCCCGTACCCCGCAGGGTAACGGCCACCACTGGGGTGCCCCCCTGGCGGCGCTGAATGGGGATCTGGGCCGCCAGCCCGGCGGGCAGCGCCGCTACGGGGGCAGGGCTCAGGGCTGCTGGGGGCACAAGGGTGCCGGTGGTTCGGCTCAGGGCTGCCGCCAGGTGCTGCTTGTATTCTTGGGCCTTGGTTTGGGCCTGGGCATGGTTGGGACTGGCGCTGGGCACCTGCTCCATCAGGGCGATCGCCTGCTGCCAACGGCTAGCCGCCAGTTGCCAGTCGGCTTGGGACTGGGCCGACTGGCCAATGGCGACAGCACTGGTGGCTCGATTGACCGCCTCCCGAAAGGAGTCGGAAGCTGGGGCTGGCTCTGGGGCGGCTGGGGCTAGAACCGCGGGTTCTGGAGTGAGTTCTGGGGCGGATTCTGGGGCAGTTGACACGGGCTGGCTGGCCGCGATCGATGCCTCCTCTGGGGCCATCGGCAACCCTATTCTGGGGGAAAGGCCGCAGCCCGTGAACCCCCAGGCCGCAGCCCCCAGCATGAACCAATTCGCGATCGCCCAGGGTCTCCCCATAGTTGCTGCTCCACCATCCCAAATGCTGTACTCAAAGATCAGGATGCCCTGACCCGCCCCCGGCGGAGTCATGACTGGGACATTCGCCCCTAATCAAACCATTTGACCAAGCTATCTAATCTTGACCGATTGGCGGCCGGAGCAGGGGGTTTTAAACACCGTGGGCGGAGTCTGCCTTTTACCCTTAGCCCCAGGACATTTACCAGGACACTTAGTCTCCGTTCAATCCCTATGTAACCAACGACTGACTTATAGCGAGCCTAGTAATAGCTGAAAGGTGAGCTTTGGCCTTAGGATAATAGCGATTCGTAGCGCTGAGCAAATCGCCATGGTTTTTCCTGATGCCCCCCCAGCAGTGCTGGTTTTAGCCGATGGTTCGGTGTTCCGGGGCTGGTCCTTTGGGGCACCGGGCACCGTTATGGGTGAAGTGGTTTTTAACACCGGCATGACGGGATATCAAGAAGTTATGACCGACCCCAGCTATTGCGGCCAGATTGTCACCTTCACCTATCCAGAACTGGGCAACACCGGCGTCAACCCCGACGACGAAGAGTCCAGTCGACCCCACATCAGGGGCGCGATCGCCCGCAACATCTGCGACATTCCCAGCAACTGGCGCTCCACCCAGTCGCTACCCAACTATCTCAAAACCCACAAAATTCCCGGCATTTTTGGCATCGATACCCGCTCCCTCACCCGCAAGCTGCGCACGGCAGGGGCTATGAACGGAGCCATTTCGACCACCGTGCTCGAACCCGAAGAGCTGCTGCGCCAGCTGCAAGACGCTCCCCCGATGGTGGGGTTAAACCTGGTAGACCAGGTTACCACCGAGCAGGTCTACGAGTGGACCGAAGGCACCGACCCGATTTGGGAATTTGGCCCCACTGCTCCAGTGCCAGGAGATGGCGCCCCGCTCACGGTTGTTGCCGTTGACTTTGGAGTCAAGCGCAATATTCTGCGTCGCCTGGCCAGCTACGGCTGCCGAGTCATTGTGGTGCCCGCCAGCACTACCCCAGAGCAGATTATGGCCTACCAGCCCGACGGCATCTTTCTCTCCAACGGCCCCGGCGACCCGGCGGCGGTGACCAAGGCCCCAGAGCTGGTGCAGGCTTTGCTCGACTACTCGCTGCCCACCTTTGGCATCTGCATGGGCCACCAAATTTTAGGGCTATCGCTGGGAGCCTCGACCTTTAAGCTGCGGTTTGGCCATCGGGGGCTCAACCAGCCCTGCGGTTTAGAGCGCCAGGTCGAAATCACCAGCCAAAACCACGGCTTTGCCCTCGATGCCGCCTCCATTCCTGAAGACACCGTAACCGTCACCCACCTCAACCTCAACGACCAGACCGTAGCGGGGCTGGCCCACAAAACCCTGCCGCTGTTTTCGGTGCAGTACCACCCCGAGGCCAGCCCTGGCCCCCACGATGCTGACTACCTGTTTGCTAAGTTTGTTGACACCATGCGCACCCACCGCCAGCGGCTTTTGCCCCTTTAAGTGCAAAGGTTTTATGCTGGCTCTCGCCGCCAGGCGATTGAGTTGGCACAATTTAGCCAAACCGCTATATGCTATCTGTCTACGGTAGAACGCTAACTCTAGGTTTGTCTCAAGCCGGGCTCGGCTTAAAACTCTGCGGCTCATCCGTACAGTTTCACCCCTTGCAGGCAGCGGTATCCTGACCTATATTTAACGTCGAATTGGAGCACCGAGGAGGTTTCCCATCGCTGAATCTCTAACCCTGACCGTAAGTTTACGAGGCACTCGCGATGTCAGGGGAACCTATCAACTTTTTCGCCTCACAGGTCTGCTAGACGCGTTTTCAGAACCCGCCTTTCGCAAGGCGATGACGAAGTACGTTGAAGCAGGGCCAACCAATATCATCCTTGACCTGGCCGCTATTGACTTTGTCGATAGCTCGGGCTTGGGCGCGCTGGTGCAGCTGGTCAAAAAAGCGACCACCGAAGGCGGTACGGTGCAGCTGGTTACCAACCCCCGCGTCACTCAGACCGTCAAACTGGTGCGGCTAGAGAAGTTTCTGTCGCTACAGCCCTCGGTGGAAGATGCGATCGCAAACCTTGACAAGCCGCCCAGTGAATAGCCTTAGCGGCCCCCTGGCCTAGGCAGCGGTGAGCCCCATGTCTGCCGAAACTCCTGCCAGCCTGGAATGGTTGCTTCAGTTCAGCGCCCATAGCTCTGCTTTGGCCCTTTCGCCAGAACAGGTCAATTCGTTGTCGCCGGTGGCTTTAGCCTACATTGGCGATGCTGTGTACGAACTGTTTGTGCGGGGCATGTTTTTGCTGCCGCCCAAGCGCATTCAGGCCTTTCACCAGCAGGTCGTAAACCAGGTGCGGGCGGAGCGACAGGCCCACCAGGTGCAGCAGCTGATGCCGCTGCTGACCGAGGCCGAGCAAGATATGCTGCGTCGGGGTCGCAACGCTTCCTCGCGCGGGCCGCGGCGAATCGACAGCCAAATTTACCAGCAGTCCACCGGGTTTGAAGCCCTGGTGGGCTATCTTTATTTGACCGATCCCGGCCGTCTGGTAGATTTGCTCAGCGCGTTAGACCTATCAGCGCCTGAGTAAACAAACGGGATAAACAAACGGGTTTCACTTTCCTAGGGCGGGTGCTCCATCTGCCAGGCAGCCCGCACCAGGCGAATGTCTTCATAGCTGAAGGTGGGGCCGAGGCGATCGCGAATTTCCGTCAGCGACGCATTTTCCATCTCTGCCAGCACCGCCACAATGGTGCGCTGGCGACTGGCATCCACCAGCTGATCTACCTCCACCGTTTCGCCCTGACGGATGAGCTGCTCCAGATGACTGGCAATGGTGGTAGCCTTTAGCCCACGCTGGTCGGCAATCTCCTGGAGAGACAGCCCCTGGCGGTGCAGATCCAGGGTTTGCCGGTGGGTATCGCCCACCGCTTGGCGGCGTTCTCGAACCGGCCGCGATCGCCGGGCCGCAGCCCCTGGGTCAGACTCTAGGCCGTAGTCGGCACAGAACTGGCGAATGGCATCGGTAAACACCTCGCCGTACTGAGCTAGCTTACGGCTGCCCACCCCCGACACCTGGCCAAAGGCCTCCATGGTTTGGGGGCGGGTGTGCGCCATCTGGCGCAGAGCCGACTCTGGAAAGACCACGTAGGGGGGCACGCTCTGCTGGTCGGCCAGGGTTTTGCGCAGGGCTTTCAGCACCGTTAAGAGCTGAGCGACCTCTGGGGCGTCCTCAATTGTGGACGCTTCGGCAGGGCCAGGGGCAAAGTCTTTAGGAACGGCCACCTCGACGGAAATTTGCTTGCGCAGCACCTGCCAGCTGGCGGCGTTGAGCTTGAGCACCGGGTAGCCGTCGGTGGTTTCGTCCACCAGGTGCTGGTGAAGCAGCGATCGCCCCAACAGCCGCCACTCGTCTACGGACCGATCCTTACCGATACCGTGGGTCGAGAGCTGGTCGTGGCGCAGGTCTAGTATTTTTTGCTTTTTAGAGCCGCGCAGCACGTCAATAATGTGGGCCATGCCAAAACGCTCCTGGCAGCGGGCCACGCAGGAGAGAAACTTTTGCGCCTCAATCGTCCAATCTTCTACAGGAGTCGGGTTGGTGCAGTTGTCGCACTGGTGGCACAGTCCCTCCAGGGCTTCACCAAAATAGCTGAGCTGCACCCGGCGGCGGCACACGGTGGTTTCGGCGTAGTCCACCATCTGCCTGAGCTGCTGACGGGCAATGCGCTGCTCCGCCTCGTCAGGCTTTTGGCTAATCAAATAGTCCGCCGTGGCCACATCGCCGTAGGCCAGATAAAGGGTGCAGTGGGCCGGTTCACCGTCGCGGCCCGCCCGCCCGCTCTCCTGGTAGTAGCCTTCAATGTTGCGGGGAATGTCGTAGTGGATCACAAAGCGCACGTCGGGCTTGTTGATGCCCATGCCAAAGGCCACCGTGGCCACCATCAGCCGCACATCGTCGCGAATAAAGCGAGTTTGGTTGTCGCGGCGGGTATCGTCGGCCAGACCCGCGTGGTAGGGCAACACGGACTCGCCATCAGCGGTCAGCTTCTCCGCCAGCTCATTGACTCGCTTGCGGCTGAGGCAGTAAATAATGCCCGAGCCCTGGTGCTGCTTCACCTGCTGCCGTAGCTCGCGGTAGCCGTCGCGACTCTTGGGTCGCACCTCATAAAACAAATTGGGCCGATTAAAGCTCGAAACCTGTATCAGGGGGTCGCGCAGCCTCAGCTGCTGGGCAATGTCAACCCGCACCCGCTCCGTGGCGGTGGCCGTCAGGCCCATTACCCCAATCTGAGGAAATGTTTCCCTGAGTACCGACAGCTGCCGATACTCAGGGCGGAAGTCGTGGCCCCATTCCGATACACAGTGGGCCTCATCAATGGCAAAGCCGCTCACCCCCACAGTTTGAATCAACCGCCCCAGCAGCCCGAAAAAGCCCGGACTCATCAACCGTTCAGGGGACACATAGAGCAGCTTGATCTTGCCCGCCAGCAGGTCGGCTTCCCGCTGGCGAATCGTATCGTAGTCAAGGGAACTGTTGAGGCAGGTGGCGGCTACGCCATTGTCGATTAGGCTATCGACCTGATCTTGCATGAGGGCAATTAGCGGCGATACGACCACCATTACCCCCAGCTTGAGCAGGGCGGGCAGTTGATAGCACAGCGACTTGCCGCCCCCGGTGGGCATAATCACCAGGGCGTCCTGGTTTTTTAGCACCGCCTCAATGACCGATCGCTGCCCAGGGCGAAACTGATCGTAGCCAAAATGATGTTTAAGGGCCGTTTCCAGAGAAGGAAAGGCCGCCGTGGGTGATAGAACCCCAACCATAGCCAACGCTCAGAAAATTATCTTGGTGCGTTCAAGTGTACTCCTTTAAGGAATTCCGTCGCCCTAAGTGACTTAGGAATTACTTAAGATAGCTGAACTCGGCCATAGCAGGCGTAGGCCTCTTGGTAGCGCCCCAGGCGATGGAGCGCAACACCTCGGTACAGCCAGCCCTGGGCATGGTCGGGCGCGATCGCCAGCACCCGATCAGCCAGCGCCAGCGCCTGGTCGAGCTGCCCCAAATGAATAAAACACACCGCCTGGTATACCAGCGCTGACACATTCCCAGGCGCAACAATGGCGGCTTCTTCAAAGCAGCGCCGAGCCCGCTCATAGGCACCGGCATTAGCCAGGGTTTCTCCCTCAGCATACCAATGCTGAAAAGCTTCATTCTGTAGAGAAGACGGAGGCACCGCCTGGGAGCTGAAGGCAAAGGACTTGCCCTGGGTGACAGTAGACTTCATGGCGATCGAAAAATTTAGAACAGCACAACTACAGCATTCCCAGGCACTAGGGCGATCGCCCAGCTCGTTTCAGGCCCAGATCATCCGTAGACCTGCCCGATGCAGGGCGTAGGCCTGACCTTAAGCCTCAGCAGCATAATCGGTCTGGCCCAGGAGAATTCTCTGGCTGTCGCATAAGTTTACGTCTGCCCCCAATCGCTCCCTATCCCATTACGGTAGTAGCTATGGGATGGCCCCAGGGGCAGCAGCCCGCCCCGCCGCTCCCAACAAATTGGAAGCCACCATTGGAACCCGGGCCGCCAGCCGCCTCTGCTTAAGGAACCTTGCGCTGTGTAAAGTACTGTTACAAGACTGACGTCATGACAGCATGCCAGCTTGACGTCTCCCGCTATCCCGTTTAAGGTATTTGCATAACCCGGGTTAACCCTATTTAGAAATGTGCTATGGAAGAGCAAAAAGCTACTAAGGTCACGCTATATCTACCCCCGGACCTGCACCGGCAGTTAAAGATTCGCTCTGCGGTTGAGGGCGAGGCCATGTCTTCCATTGCTAAGCGTGCGCTCGATTTTTACTTGGCCCACGGCGACGTAGTCACAGAGTTGGAGTCGTCCTTTGGTCAGACCCACCGCATACACAGCTGCCCCAGTTGTGCCTCGTCAGTGGTGCTACGAGAAGGCGAATTGGTTGAGATAGCCCAAATGATTGGTGCTGCCCAAGGTAGCCCTCTCAGTACAGCTGCTGTGCCCGAGGTTGCCGCTAGCGCTGGTTCCCGAGAGGAAGGGGAATTGGTTGTTTGCTAGGTACAGATTTGATTGGTCTAGCTGTAGTTAGCTTTAGACAGCGATTTTAATACCCCGTAGCCGAGAAGGGATTTGGTCATGAGAGAGGATTTGAACGTACTAGTACAAGCCCAATATCCTCTGATTTACCTAGTGACTTTTGAGGAAGAACGGGCCGAGCAAACCATTGCCACAGTCGCTCGTCACATGGCCAGGGATGCCGACATCAAGGCACCGATGCGCGTCTTCACCTGGACAATGACCCGGGGCATGGTCGAGTACGGCAGCCCCGGTACAGGCACCCAAAACAACAACACCGTCTCCCCCGAGGCAGCGGTAGAGTGGGTCATTCGTCAGCGCGAGCCCGGCATCTTTATCTTTAAGGATCTCCACCCCTTCAAAGATTCACCGGCGGTAACTCGCTGTCTGCGCGACGCTGTTGTCGCTCTCAAGGGCACCCGCAAGACCATTGTGCTGATGTCACCGGTCCAAGAAATTCCCATCGAGCTTGAGAAGGAGGTCGTACTGCTCGACTTCCCGCTGCCCGATATGTCAGAGCTGGATGAAGTCCTTTCCACCGAAATGAATCGGGCTCGGGGCAACAGTATTTCCACTGAAGAGCGCGAAAAGCTGCTGAAGGCAGCCCTGGGTCTGACCCGCGATGAAGCTGAGAAGGTATATCGCAAGGCGCGGGTTATGGCCAAACGCCTTACCGCAGAAGAGGTCGATATCGTTCTGTCCGAGAAAAAGCAGCTCATTCGCCGCAACGGCATTCTAGAGTTCATGGATGTGGACGAAACCCTCAACTCCGTAGGCGGACTAGAGGAGCTCAAGCGCTGGCTACAGCAGCGCTCCGATGCGTTCACCGAACGAGCCCGGGAGTATGGTCTGCCCCAGCCCAAGGGGATGCTGATTTTAGGAGTGCCGGGCTGCGGTAAGTCTTTGATTGCTAAGACCACCTCTCGTCTGTGGGGGTTGCCGCTGCTGCGGTTGGATTTGGGTCGAGTGTATGACGGCTCCACCGTGGGTCGCTCTGAAGCCAACCTGCGCAACGCTCTGCGCACCGCCGAGTCGATTTCTCCCGCTATTTTATTTATCGATGAAATCGATAAGGCCTTCGGTGGTGCAGGCGGATCCTCTGACTCTGATGGGGGAACCTCAAGCCGCATCTTTGGCACTTTCCTAACCTGGATGCAGGAGAAAACCTCCCCGGTGTTTGTAATGGCCACGGCCAACCGGGTTGAAAAGCTGCCCGGTGAGTTTCTCCGCAAGGGCCGGTTCGATGAAATCTTCTTTGTTGACCTACCCAACGCCGAAGAGCGCAAAGATATTTTTCAAATCCATCTGCAAAAGCGCCGTCGCGACATTGAGCGCTTTGACCTCGACCAGCTAACCAAGGTCTGCGATGGATTTTCCGGAGCTGAAATCGAGCAGGGGCTGATTTCGGCCATGTATGAAGCGTTTGCCCAAGGACGTGAGTTCACTCAGCTCGACATTATTGCGGCCATTCGCGCCACGATGCCGCTGTCGAAGACCATGAGTGAGCAGGTGACTGCCCTGCGGGACTGGGCCCGCCAGCGGGCACGTCCGGCGGCAGCCTCCGTCGCTGAATATCAGCGGATGGAGTTTTAACAGGCTTTCCTCCCGGCGGTATCCGGGGGAAGGGCTAGCGTTTGCTAGCAGTTGGTATCCAGATAGCCCGTAGCTAGCTGGTTTTGTTTCTCTCAAACCTCGTTGTCTCTCTCATTTTCCCTACAGGAGGAAACACCATGTCTCACTTCAGCACCCTTCGCACGAAAGTGACCGATGCTGAGATTCTCAAGCAGTCTCTGGCTGACTTGGGTATTGCCACTAAGACCGAAGCTGATGTTCGCGGTTACAACGGCCAGCGTGTCCGCGCCGACCTTGTCGCCGTTCTGGATGGTGAGTACGATCTGGGTTGGTCTCGTAATGCCGATGGCTCCTTTGATCTGATCGCTGACCTCTGGGGTGTTGCCAAAAAGCACAACCAGACTGAGCTGATCAACTCCATCAACCAAAAGTACGCGGTCAACAAGACCCTGGCTGAGGTCAAGCGTCCTGGTCTGCAGAACGCCAACGTTAAGTTGGTGCTTCAGTAAGCCCATATCGCGTTCCCTAAGGTGGGATGGCTAGCAGGTGCTAGCCATCCCATTTTTTATACCCATTTTGAGTAGTGTTCTAACCCAGGGCCAGACTACACTGGCAAAGAGGCCAGATTTCCTGCATAGGGTTGGCGCTCTTTAAAACTATTGCCCCTGTTGTGGGTCCCGTGGTTTGGCCTGGTATGCCCCCTATTTGCCCTTCCGATTTATCGGCCCTGCATCGGTTGCTGGTTGCCTGTGGCGACTACGCCAGCCAGCAGTCTCAGCAGTCGTTTCAAGTGTTTGAGAAGGGGGTCGACGACTACGTCACCACCGTTGACCAACTGCTCGATCAAAAGCTGCTGGCCGGCATGCAGACGCTTTTTCCAACCGACGGCATAGTCACGGAAGAAAATCGGGCCACGGCTGAGCAGTTTCAGCGCCGCGATCGCCCCCTGTGGTTCGTCGACCCCATCGACGGCACGGATGACTTTATCCAGGGGGGGGATCACTATGCGGTGATGGCGGGGCGAGTGGTAGGTGGCATTCCCCAGGCGGGCTGGATTTACGCTCCGGTCAGGCGTCACTTAGTCTGGGGTGGCCCTGGCTGGGGCCTGTTTGAGCAAACGGGCGATGGCGAATCAACCCCTTTGATCCCGAAAGAACCCCCCTTTGACCCAAACCAGAGCTGGGCCATGGTGATCGGCGAGAAGGATGAGCGGCGGTTTGGAGCTGCGATCGCCCAAAGCTTTCCAAAGGTTCAGCTCCTCTCCTTGGGCAGTTTTGGGCTCAAGGTGCTGGCGGTCATTACCGGCCGAGCCGGCATCTATATTTACCTCAATGGGCGAGTCAAGCTCTGGGATACCACCGGCCCCCTGGCCCTGGCTCGGGCGGCGGGGCTGGTGTGCTGCGATCTGGCGGGGCAGCCGATCCAGTTTACAGAACCCAATGTGGCCCCCCACACCTTGATTCATCGGCAGCCGATTGTGGTGGGCTGGCCGAGCTATGTGGAGGCGCTGCGATCGCCTTTAAACGACATCGTCACCGCGATCGGTCGACCTCAGTAGCCCCCGCTTCGGTCGGCCCTAGTCTGGGTACCATGGGAACATCCCTGATCATCGCTGGCTCAGCTCAGCCAGCCCTGAGCGTCACCCTTTTACCATGCCTTTTATGCAAGCCGATCTGCTAAGCGAACTGTATCCCCTATTCCAGGGCGCTAGCCCTGAAACCGTAGATGAGCTAGTCTCTGGAGCCACCCACCACGACTACCCCGCCGACCGAGCGGTGGTGATGGAAGACGCCTGGGGCAATGCGGTCTACTTCATTGAGGCCGGCTGGGTCAAGGTGCGCCACCACTCAGATGACAGCTCCATTACTCTGGCGGTGCTGGGCAAAGGTGACTTCTTTGGCGAAATGGCAATTTTAGATGAGTCCCCCCGCTCCACAGATGTGGTGGCCATGACCGCCGTTAAACTCATGAGCATATCGGCCCAGCGATTCATTCAAACCCTGTTTAAAGACCCCCAGCTGCACCACCGGCTGCTGCAGCTGATGGTGCAGCGGCTACGCCAGACTAACATGCGCTTTCAACTGCGCCACCAGCCCCCGGCAGTCAAGTTGGCCAACATCCTGACCGCCATTCAATTAGCCTACGGAGAACCGGGAGAAAACGGCGTCGATCTGTTCAATATTCCCCACAAAGACCTAGCTGACCTGGCCGATATCACCCCCGACGAAGCCGATAAGATCATGACTAAGCTGGCCGAAAAGGGCTGGATTGTAGAGGACAGCGCGCAATCGGTGCTGCGGCTCAAAAATACCCATCAGCTTGCCCATCTGGCCAGTCGGTAATAGAGACCGTCAGCAGAGCCCGCAGCAGAGCCCTGAGATTTTGTAGAGATTGCTAAAGTTACCCGGCCCTTCTAAGTCTCCATGGTAGGTTGTCATCATCAGCGACCCGACGTGGTTCACTACCCCGGAAACTGCTATGCCATTACAACCTCCTTCTCCTCCTTCCATTAGCCCCAGCCAGATGACCCTGCTGCGCATTGTGTCCACAATGGCCTGGAGCGATGGTCACTTAGCCGACGAAGAAGTCGGCATTATGCTAGACCAGTTTAGTCACCTGTTTGCCAGCAATACCAGTCAACAGGCCACCCTGCGCGATGAGCTGCGCGACTACTTAATGCAAAACTTGCCCCTCGAAGAGCTGGTGCCCAAGCTGACTGGCCCCGCAGAGCGAGAGCTAGTGCTCAAGCTAGGCCGTCAGGTCATTAGCGCCAGCGCCCGCATTCCCGGCGAAGACCCTATCAACCAAGAAGAGGCCGATGCCTACAGCCGATTGGTGTCGTTGCTCAATTTGCCCGACGATGTCGTAGCTCGGGTCGAGCAGGAAAGCGGTCAACCCGCCGTAGACAACAGTCACCTGATCGAGCAGCTGACCGCTGAGCTCAAGTCCTTTGTCGACGAGCACTAGGCTAACCCCTGGGGGATAGCCTTATGGGAGGACAGCCTAAACAGCAACACCTCTAAGACGGGCTGAGTTCCAACATGCGCTGGATGGGCTTGAGGGCCTGTCGCTGTAGCTCCGGGTCGAGAGTAATCTCGGGCTCCCGATTTTTCATCGCTAGGTAGAGCTTCTCCAGGGTGTTGAGCCGCATGTGGGGGCACTCGTTACAGGCGCAGGCGGCCTCTGGCGGAGCTGGAATAAAGACCTTCTCCGGTGCTTGCTTTTGCATCTGGTGAATGATGCCCGATTCTGTAACGACAATAAACTCAGGCTTGGCGCTCTGCTGAGCGTACTTGAGTAGCGCCGTGGTTGACCCAATAAAGTGGGCATGACGCAGCACTGCCTCTTCACACTCCGGGTGAGCAATCACCTCTGCCCCAGGATGAGCACCCTGAAGCTGCACCAGCTTTTTCTCGGAAAAGGTTTCGTGGACTATGCAGCTTCCCTGCCAGAGCACTAGATCTCGGCCGGTTTGCTGCATTACGTAGCGGCCCAGATTGCGGTCGGGGGCGAAGATAATTTTTTGGTCGGCGGGCAGCTGCTGCACAATGCTAACCGCATTGGAGCTGGTGCAGATAATGTCGCTCATGGCCTTGATGGCGGCCGTGCAATTGATGTAAGAAATTACCAGATGGTCGGGATGAGCGGCCTTAAAGGCGGCAAAGGCATCGGGGGGGCAGCTATCGGCCAGAGAACAACCCGCATTGAGATCGGGTAGCAGCACCTGCTTGTCAGGGTTGAGAATTTTGGCGGTTTCGGCCATGAAGTGCACCCCCGCAAACACTATGACGTCGGCGTTGGTAGCGGCAGCCTGACGAGACAGCCCCAGCGAATCGCCAATGTAATCAGCTACATCTTGAATGTCAGACTCTTGGTAGTAATGAGCCAGAATAACCGCATTGAGCTCACGCTTAAGGGTTTCAATGGCTTTAACTAGGTCGTGGGCAGGAAGGGTAGCAGCGGGCGTTAGGGTAGTGAACACAATAGTAGGAAGGCCGAAAACTAAGGTAACTCGAATTATAGTTTATTTCACCAAAACTAGCCATAGCTCCAACCCGTGGGCTTTTGCAGTTAGGCGCTATGGCTGAGGTGGCCTGTGACAATGGGTTCAGCTCACCGCCGACCCGCTGCTTTAACCGAACAGGCAGGCAGCACAACCGGCGCCTAATGGTTGGTGCCATCAGCTATGGAGTTAGACCAGCCCTGGACACGGAGAGATGACCCAGCTACCCTATCCAAGCAGAAGCGGGGAAAGCGATTCGCGTTGCTGAATTGGAATGAACCGATCCAGTGCTGCATCACATAGCCCCTAGATCTCCATTAGATTAATGCGCCCGCCGGGGCAATACGAGGCACTTGCAAGCTTTGACTACCCCCAAAACTCAACTGGGGATGAACCACATCAGGCTTAGAGAACCCAGGCAGCCTTGGGATTAACTCAAGGTTGAGGAAGCCAGGGTGGGGCTAATCCGTGGGCTGTGGCCATTGCCCTCGGCGGAAAGACGCTCGACATTGAAGCGATAGCCCACATTGCGGACGGTTTGAATAATGTTGGGCT
>DASQNN010000029.1:0-1747 GCA_035644955.1 Nodosilinea sp.
GCCCAGGGTGCCGTCCTTGCCAGCGATGGCTTCTTTCCCTTCGACGATTCGGTACGCACCGCCGCCGCTGCGGGCATTCGCGCTGTGGTGCAGCCCGGTGGCAGCCGCCGCGACGAAGACTCAATCAAAGCCGCCGACGAGCTGGGCCTGATCATGGCTATGACCGGCGTACGCCACTTTTTACACTAGGCCCCTGCCTCAAAAGAAAGGAGCCACCTTAGACCTTGTTCCTGCCCGGCCATCAGTAGCGTAAGTACCGATGCAGATTCTATCCATCAACAGCGGCAAAGCCGCCACTATAACCGTTGGGCAACGAGTCGCTACCACAGGCATTTTTAAGCTGCCGATCGCAGGGCAGGTTCACGTCAGTACCCAAGGGCTGGTGGGAGATACGGTAGTCGATGCCGTCTATCACGGCGGCCCAGATCAGGCGGTCTATCTCTATAGCGCCGAAGACTACGCCTGGTGGGAGGCTGAGCTACAACGCCCGCTTCCCTTTGGTACCTTTGGTGAAAATCTCACGCTCTCAAGCTTTGGGCCTCAGCCACTTCGGGTTGGCGATCGCATCACGATCAACGCTGTTTTGCTGGAAGTCACCTTTCCGCGCATTCCGTGCTCCATCCTTGGCGCCCGAATGAATGATGCCACCTTTGTACAGCGGTTTATCCAGGCACGGCGACCGGGAGCCTATACCCGAGTGTTAGCAACCGGCGACCTACAGATGAACGATCGAGCCACCATAGAGTATGCTCCCGCCAGCTACCCGACCCTGACCGAACTCTTTGACCTTTGGCACGGTAGAGAGCGCAATCCCGATCTGCTCCGCAAAGGGCTCAACGCCCCTATTGCAGAACGGCCAAGGGCAATCTTTCAGCAGTGGCTAGAGCAAGGCTCGATGTCTTCTAATGTTGTGGCAGAGGAGGACTAACCCCCGGTTTCTTTGCCATGCCCGAGTTACCCCCGCTCATCTACTTCTGGGCGGTCTCCGATTCAGCCGCTGGCCCTTCAGGCACCGGGTCGTAGCCGCCGGGGTGAAACGGGTGACAGCGGGTAATGCGGCGCGCCGCTAGCCAGCTGCCCTTCACCGGGCCAAACCGCTCGATCGCCGTCAGCGCGTACTGCGAGCAGGTGGGGTTAAACCGACAGGTGGGCGGAAACAGCGGCGACACCAGCCGTCGATAGCCGTGAATGAGGAGCAGCAAGACTTGCTTCATCACCCCATTTTAGCGACTAGATCTAGGGAAAGTTCACCTACCCCTCAATCCATCCACTCCTCTACCCCTCAACCCATCCACTCCCCTACCCATCCACTCCTCTACCCATCCACCTAATAATCCAACATCAGCGTGTTGTAATCGTCTGGGGCCTGGCGGCTGTTGCGCTCGGGCAGGTACACATTGGCGCTGGGAGCAAAGTTTGCGCCTTGGGGTTTGGCTGCCGGACGCACCTGGGTGGGTTGGCGAAGGTTGGTGGCAGTGGCGTCGAGGTTCGCGGTTTCCTGGTTAATTTCGGCCAGGCGATCGCACAGCTGCTGCCGACGACCGTCTATGTACTCTAGCTCCTGCTCAAGGCGCGTCTTCTCGACGGTGAGCTTATACATATCTAAATACTGCGCCGCTTCGGTGGCCGGGCGCGGCATGGTGCTGATCTTAGGAAAACTTCTGCGGGGGGCGCGTTTGATGCTCATAAGCTATCCGGGGGCTGACCTAGAGTTCACAGCGTTATCGTGCCCGCATCGGGCCGCGAA
>DASQNN010000030.1:0-22731 GCA_035644955.1 Nodosilinea sp.
GCCGTCTGCGACTCTAGCTTGCCGGGCCACAGAATCAGAACCAGCGCTGCCACCAGCGGAATTAAAATCAGTGCACTTAGCATCGCCAACCGTTACCAAAGTGTCCAGGTCATGAAAATTCCCAGCAGCCCCACCCCAGTAAAGATGGTCAGCAGGTAGAGCTGCGACTGGCCAGAGGCGCTGTATTTGAGGCCCTCACCCCCAAACAGAGACGCCAACCCCACCCCGTTTACCAGGCCATCGACTACGTACTGATCAAACCAGCTGCTAAATCGGGCCAGGCTAGAGACCGCCGCCACCACCGTTTTGTCGTACAGCCGCTCCGTGTAGAAATCGTAGGCCAGCAGGTCTTGGGCAATGCGCACCGGACGATTCAGCGATCGCGCCAGCGACCTAGACAGCGGCACCGTAGTTCCAGCGGCCATGCCCACCCAGCCGGAGGCGAAAATTAGCACGGTCACCGGCCAATTGATGTACTCCGGCGGGGGCAACAGCGTCAGCTTGCCCATAATCACCGGCACCAGCAGCGTGATCACCGACAGGGTAACCATAGGCACAGCCATTTGCCAGGGTACCTCTGGAGCGCGGCGGGTCTTGGGCTGAGCCGTGCCTAAAAATACCAGGCGAAATACCCGGGTTAAGTTAAGCGCGGTAAGCGCGTTGACGGCGATAAACACCCCCGCCAGCAGAGGATAGTCACCGCTGAGAAAATCGGCCCCCATGCGCAGCCCCCAAAAGCAGCCCAGGGGCAAAACCCCCACCATGCCCAGGGCACCGGTGATGTAGGCCACCGTCGTGGCTGGCATTTTCCGACCCAATCCGCCCAGCTCCGTTAGGCTCTGGCAGTTGGTGGTCATAATAATTGACCCCACTGCCATAAAGATCAGCGCCTTGGCCACGGCATGGGTCAGCAGCAGGGTAAACGCCACCCCTGGCCACTCTGTGCCCACGGCGATGAAGACTAGCCCCAGATAGGCACTGGTGGAGTAAGAAAAGGTTCGTTTTAGGTCCACCTGGGCCAGGGCTACTAGGGAGGCCCCGATCGCCGTCACTGTACCGATTCCCACCAGCGTGCCCAGGGCCACGGGCGACAGCACCACAATCGGCTGCATCCGAATCAGCACGTAGGCACCACAGGTGACCACCACTGAGTTTCGCAGAATAGAGGCGGGGTTAGGGCCCTCCATCGCTTCATCGAGCCACAGGTGCAAAGGGAACTGAGCGCATTTGCCAATGGGCCCAGCCACCAGCGCCAGCCCCAGCAGCGTCGCCATGGCCGGGGAGAGCTGCTCCACTTTGACCCATTCGTACAGGTCGTTAAAGTCAAGACTGCCTGCCAGCGAGGCCAGGGCTACAACCCCCATCAGCAGCAGCACGTCGCCAATGCGCTTGGTTAAAAAAGCGTCGCGGGCCGCCGTGACCACCAGCGGCTGAGCATACCAAAAGCCCACCAGTAGGTAGGTTGACAGGGTCAGCATCTCCAGCAGCGAGTAGGAGACAAACAGCGACCCACTTAGCACCAGCCCGCTCATGGCGGCTTCAAAAAAGCCCATAAGTGAGTAAAACCGGGCCAGGGCCCAGTCTTTTTCCAAGTAGCCCAGGGCAAATATCTGGGCCAGCAGACTCAGGCCCGTAATCAGCTCCAGGGCACCCAGGTTGAGCACCGAAATATCTAGGGCCAGGGTGAGGTGCAGATCGGCAAAGTCAAACCACGAAAACAGCAGTTCTTGGGGCCCCTGGTTCCAGATGCCTCGAAAGGCCATCAGCCCATGGCCAAAGGCCAGCAGGGTCATGGCAATGTTTAGGTAAACGGCCGGACGGGGACCTGTCCGACGAATCAACCCCGTCGACCAGGGCAGCGCTAGCAGCGCCCCCATCAGTCCATAGACCGGCAGCAGCCAACTGGTTTCTACAAAAAACTGGGTCATTCCGACGCTCTCAGACAATACCTTACCCTTTACCCCAAAGGCTCTCTGTACCTTTTTGCGCTAGATTTGCGCCATGGCGCTGGGGCCCTGGCGGGGGTGACAGCAAACAGACGATAAAGCACCGAGGCGATCGCCACTGTGCTGCACCATCTGTCGCGCTACCAAAACCAACCGCCCCGATGCTCAGGTCTTCTGGTCCGATGCTCAGGTCTTCTGGAAGGACGGCTGCACGACGCAGTCTTAGCTTTTGCCACGGCGCAAACCGCCGCCGATTAAGCCCCAAGGTTCGCCAGGACAGCGCTTTTTTAGATATTCTACCTGATTCCCAACAGCCCTCCTGCCTAGAAAACCGTGAGTTTTCAGCGAAATCTGTAAAAAACCTTAACGTCATCGAATGGAGAGCAAAACCAATCTAGAAGCGATCGCTTTCTAGCTTACATTTCCAGCAGAGTGAGTAATCACTCTCATGTTTCTATGGATTAGTTACAACAAAACAAGCTTTGCGCTATAAGCTTTAATAATATTCAACATTAGCAACAATCATTGGGGCTTATATTGCAAAAGTGACTACGGACACCTATGCTTAATCTGTCATCAAGAATTTTTGGGCAATCCGACGTTTTTGCTTTTCAAGGGCAATTCCCGTTTTGTTGACTTTCGGGACCTGTTTTTCGTGCTCGAATGACCGGCAAAGGGGTTAGGTAAGCCTGGGTTGTCTAAATATATAAGGAGATTTCGACTATGCCAATTGCTGTTGGAATGATTGAGACGCTCGGTTTTCCGGCGGTGGTAGAAGCGGCTGACGCGATGGTAAAAGCAGCCCGGGTTACCTTGGTGGGTTACGAGAAAATTGGCAGCGGGCGCGTCACGGTAATTGTGCGAGGCGATGTGTCCGAGGTTCAGGCCTCAGTTGCGGCTGGGGTTGAGAACGTCAAGCGAGTTAACGGCGGCGAGGTGCTGTCCACCCACATTATCGCTCGCCCCCACGAGAACCTTGAGTTTGTTCTACCCATTCGCTACACCGAGGCCGTAGAGCAGTTTCGGACCTAGGTCTTAGCAATAGGTCTTAGCAACCCGGTTTTTGTAGACCTATTTGCACTAAGGTTTAGAGATCTGCCTAGGCGATAGGACGCCTTATCTCCTAGGGCAAATCTAACGCAGCATTCGTTTGAGCTCCCGTATTTTCTGAGAAAAAGGTATTTAAAAGCATGGCAATTGCAGTTGGTATGGTTGAAACGTTGGGCTTCCCCGCTGTGGTAGAAGCGGCCGACGCCATGGTAAAAGCAGCCCGGGTTACTCTGGTGGGCTACGAAAAAATCGGCAGCGGGCGCGTTACGGTGATCATCCGTGGCGATGTGTCCGAGGTTCAGGCCTCGGTTGCGGCTGGAATCGAGAACGTTAAGCGGGTTAACGGCGGTCAAATTCTGTCCACCCACATCATTGCCCGTCCCCACGAAAACCTCGAGTTCGTGCTGCCCATTCGTTACACCGAAGCGGTAGAGCAATTTAGAGAAAGCGTCAGCGGCATTCGCCCCTACGGCAGATAGGTCGTTATGCTCTTGGCTAAAGTTCGCGGCACGGTAGTCAGCACCTGTAAAGAGCCCACTTTAAGTGGCGCTAAGTTTTTGCTGGTGCAGCTGATTAGCGAAACAGGCGATTTACTGCCCGACTACACTGTTGCCGCCGATGTGGTGGGAGCTGGCCCCGGCGAATGGGTATTGATTACCCAGGGCAGCGGGGCCCGCAAGCACCACGGTTACGAAAATCGTCCGGTGGATGCAGCGGTGATTGCTATTGTCGATACCGTCAGTCTTGACAGCGGCAATATCTACAACAAGCGGGACGATTTCAGCTAATTGCGATCGGGTCGCTTCGTCGGGTTGGGGTGGCTAGGTGGCAGTTAGATCAGCTCTTTGGCTGCATTTGCCGGGCAGCGGGTGCCCGATCGGTCAAGGGTTCTTTTGGAGGATGTGTAGCAATGGCGATCCGCACACCAGCGGTATCTCCCACCCAGGCAGTGGCTGCGGGGCAGGGCTCTGGGTCACTGGCGGCTCAGATTCACCCCCTGGCCCAGGTGCAGGGGCAAGTCTTGGTAGAACCGGGTGCCACTTTGGCGGCAGGAGTAACGGTGCAGGCCGACCCCGGTGCCACCCTAAGACTTGGCCGGGCCAGCGTTCTGCAAGAGGGAACAACCGTTTACGGTCGTACCCAGGGCCGAGTGCTGGGGGATGACCGATCGCCCTATGCCGTGTGGGTGGGCGATCGCACGTTTTTGGCCTACAAAGTCCTCGTGCAGGGTCCGGTCTATATCGGCACGGGCTGCTTCATTGGCTTTCGCTCTACTCTATATAACGCTCGCCTTGGGGCTGGCTGCGTAGTCTTGATGCACGCCCTGGTGCAGGATGTGGAGGTGCCACCGGGTAAACTGGTGCCCTCCGGTTCGGTGATTACCCAGCAGCACCAGGCCGACGGGCTACCCAATGTCAGCCCCGCCGACATTGCCCTCGTCAACGAGCTTTCAGGCCCGTCGGGTTTTGTGACCCCGACAGATGGGCACGGGCCTATGGGCTCGGCTTACCCCACAGCAGACTCAAACGAACGCGATGGATTTGGCACTATGACTTCTCAACTGCTACCCCCCGACGTTGTCCAGCGAGCCCGCCAATATCTGGCCCAGGGCTACACCATTGGCACCGAGCACGCCGACTCTCGCCGCTATCGCAGCGGCGTCTGGCAAACTTGCAGCCCTATTCAATCAAATCGAGAGCCCGAGGTATTAGCCGCTCTCGAAACCTGTTTGTCCCAGCACTCTGGCGAATACGTCCGCATGTTTGGCATTGACCCCAGAGCCAAGCAGCGGGTAGCTCCCATCACCATTCAACGCCCCGATGGCAAGCCCGTGGGGGGCAGCTCTACTAGCTTTGTTGCCGCTCCTGCCCACAACAACGGTGCCTACCGCCCTGCACCCTCGGCCCCCAGTGGTCCGCTAGCGCCCGAGGTGGTGCAGCAGGTGCGTCAATACCTCAGCCAGGGCTACCGCATTGGTACCGAGCACGCCGATTCTCGCCGCTACAGCAGCAACGTGTGGCAAACCTGCTCCCCCATTGAGTCCTCCCGGGAAGGTGAGGTGTTTGGAGCCCTAGAGCGCTGCCTGGCCGAGCACTCGGGTGAGTACGTCCGCCTGTTTGGTATCGATCCCCAGGCCAAGCGTCGAGTTGCTCCCATCACCATTCAACGCCCCAACGGCAAGCCCGTAACGGTTAGCGGCAACGCTGTGCCCAGCTCCTCGTTCCACTCCCAGCCCTCGTCTGGCTATGGCAGCAGCTCCTCAGGGGTAACCGGCGACGTGGCCCAGCAGGTGCGCCAGTGGCTCAGTCAAGGATTCCGCGTAGGGGCCGAGCATGCCGATGCCCGTCACTACAGCAGCAATGTGTGGCATACCTGCACCCCTATTAGCAGCACCCGTGAGGGCGACGTCATGGCAGCCCTCAACACCTGCATCGCCGAGCACCCCAACGAGTACGTGCGCGTCTTTGGCATTGATCCCAAGGCTAAGCGGCGGGTGGCTGCCGTTACCATTCAGCGCCCCGGCTCCAAGGCGGCACCCTCTACACCTGCTCCGTCCTATTCAGCTCCATCCTATTCACCTCCGGTCTATTCAACTCCGGTAAACAGTGGTTCGAGCAGCAATGGTTCGGCACCGAGGGGGGGGCTTTCTCAGGATCTGGTGCAGCAGGTCAATCAGTTGGTGAATCAGGGCTATCGGCTCAGCCTTGAGCACGCCGACGTTCGCCGCTACCGCAGCGGTGCGTGGCAAACCGGCGGTGCCCTAGAGGGTAGCCGTACCTCTGATGTGCTGGCTGCTCTAGAGTCTCAGCTGCGCAATCACTCGGGTCAGTATGTACGCCTGATTGGCATTGACCCCAAGGTGAAGAAGCGAGTGCTTGAAGCCACCATTCAGCGCCCCTAGTTCAGCACCCCTCACAGTTCCCTAAGGCAAAGATCTTTGACCGTGGCAGTATCCGCCCAGGCCAGTAGCCCGTCTACCAACGGCCATATCCAGGGGAATGTGGATTTGGCACCTGGGGTAGCTATGGCCCCTGGGGTTTTGCTGGGGGCTGCCCCAGGGTGCCGCCTGGTGATTTCCTCAGGGGTCTGTTTGGGGGCCGATGCGGTTGTACAGGCTCGCCAGGGCAATCTGGTGCTTGAGGTTGGGGTTAGCTTGGGCAGCGGTGTGCTGGTTGTTGGCCACGGTTCCATTGGCCAGCACACCTGCGTCGGTGCCAATAGCACTATTATTAATCCAGCCCTAGGCCCCTCTCAGGTTGTGGCCCCGGGGTCTTTGGTAGGCGATCCCAGTCAGGCGTCATCTGCCCCATCCTCTCCTCCGGCGGCGGCTGTCGACCAGCCCGTGGCTAACGGTGTGGGCGGCTTTGCCCAGGGGGTAGGCTACAGCGTCCAGACGGGTAGCACCCAGGGAGAGAATGCCCTGAACGGCAGTTCCCCAAATGGCAATTCCTTCAACGGTAGCTCGCTCAACGGTAGTTCCCTAAGCGGTAGCTCATTCAATGGCGGCGCCTCAGTCAGTAATCCTCTCAACGGTGGCGGCCCAAATAGCGGCTCTCCAACCGGCGGCAGCCCGAATGACAAATCTCTGAACGGCTCCTCGGTCTATGGCAAAACCCAAGTGAACCGGCTGCTGTCTACCCTATTTCCCCATCGTCAGTCTCTCAATGGCGCTACCCCAGAAGACAGGCCGTAGAATGAAGGAGCAGACACTCCTGTGCAGAGGCACCCTATGCAACCCGACGGCAAACTAGCCTCGCCCCTCGACCTTAAGTCAGGCACTCCCAAGCGGCTCACCCTGGCGACGCCGGCGCCGGGGCCGACGGAAGCCCAGCGACGCGATAAATATCGCGGGACGGCCCTGGGCATGGTGTCTACTGAGAGCTTTCCGGCGGTGGTAGGCACGGCCGATGCCATGCTAAAGGCTGCCGATGTACTACTGGTGGGCTACGAGAAAACCGGCGGCGGCCACTGCACCGCCATTGTGCGGGGGGGCATAACTGACGTGCGCATGGCCGTGGAGGCCGGCGTTGAAACCGCCCAGGAGTTTGGCCAATTTGTCTCGTCAACGCTAATTCCGCGTCCGCTGCCCAATTTGGAGGCGGTGCTACCCATCTGCGCCCGCTGGGACGAGCTGCGTCGCGAGGGGGGCGGCAAGCTGGGCAGTCAGGCCATTGGCCTGCTAGAAACGCGCGGTTTTCCGGCAATGGTGGGGGCGGCCGACGCCATGACCAAGAGTGCCGACGTGCAGCTGATGTCCCACGAGGCGATTGGTGAGGGGCTCTGCACAATATTGATTCGGGGATCGCTGCCGAACGTGGCGATCGCGATCGAAGCCGGCATGCACGAGGCCGAGCGCATCGGCGAACTCCACGCCGTCATGGTTATCCCCCGCCCCCTCGACGACCTGGTTGAGTCGCTGCCGGTGATGGAAATGGAGCAGGAGCAGCCCGAACCCCTCCGCATTCCCCTCAATCTGGAAGTCAAGCAAGAGGAAGCCGAAGCCGAGCCGATTTTGATCGAAGCCGCTGCGGAAGAGGCCGCACCAATCGCCCTAGAGCTGACGGTAGAAGAGCAAGAGCTAGCCGACGAAGAACTGTAACGCCTCCCACACCCGATCTACCAAATCCCCAGCATCGGCATCGAACCACTGCGCCGTGGCGCGGTTGCGAAACCAGGTGCGCTGGCGTTTGGCAAACTGGCGGGTGTGCTGCACGATATCGGCCTGGGCGATCGCTATGGAGACATCCCCTTGCAGGTGGCGCAGCATTTCGGCATAGCCCAGGGTTTGCAGCAGGGGCAGATCGGGGCCGTATTTTTGAGCCAGGTGAGTCACCTCATCCACAAATCCGGTGTCAATCATGGCTTGGGTGCGCTGGGCAATGCGGCGCTCCAGCGCTAACGAATCACAGTCGAGGGCCAGGTAGAGGATTGGATACTGGGGGGGCGCTTCTCCCTGGAGGGCGGACATGGGCCGACCCGTGACGTAAAACACCTCCAGCGCGCGCACCGTACGCACCGGGTCATGGGGGTGAATACGCTGGGCTGCGTCAGCATCCAGATTTTTGAGCAGGGCGTAGCAGTGGGGCTGACCCAGGCTCTCTAGCTGCTGGCGCAGGACTGGCTGAGGGGCGACAGGCGGAATGCGTAGACCTTTCACCACTGCATCGATGTAAAGCCCGGTGCCGCCTACCAGCATGGGCATGGTCTTCTTCTGGTGAAAGGTTTGAATGAGATTTTGGGCCTGGCGCTGGTACTGAGCCAGAGTGAGGGTTTCGGTGGGGTCACAAATATCGATTAGATAGTGGGGCACCTGCTGCAAATCCTGGACCGAAGGTTTTGCGGTGCCAATATCAAACTCTCGATATACTTGTCGGGAGTCGGCGCTGAGGATGACCCCTTGCAGGCGCTGGGCCAGGGCGATCGCCAGCCCAGACTTACCCGTGGCCGTGGCCCCGCCGATCACCAGCAAAAATGGTACTATTGAACTATTGACACCGCCATCTAGAGACGATGATTCTAGATGAGAAAATTTTGGTGGTTGCATCCCTACTTCATTCTTCGCCTGACGTTGCCTTAGAACCCGCTGTGGCCGCTTTGTGCTATAATTTTCTAGCGTTTTAGTCTGTCGGGCAGTCAGGCAGCTTAGAGCCCATTTTTGGAGCGTACAACATGACAACCGATTACGGTGCTGACCAGATTCAAGTGCTTGAGGGGCTAGAGCCGGTTCGAAAGCGCCCCGGCATGTATATCGGTAGCACCGGGCCTCGGGGTCTTCACCACCTAGTGTACGAGGTTGTCGATAACTCCGTAGACGAAGCGCTGGCGGGCCACTGCGATCACATCGATATTTCCCTCAACGCCGACGGCTCGGTCAGTGTAACCGACAACGGGCGCGGCATTCCCACCGATATTCACCCCCGCACGGGCAAGTCGGCCCTCGAAACGGTGATGACCGTGCTCCACGCCGGGGGCAAGTTTGGCGGCGGCGGCTATAAGGTGTCAGGCGGCCTCCACGGCGTCGGTATCTCGGTGGTGAATGCCCTGTCGGAGTGGGTGGAGGTCACCGTGTGGCGCGAGGGCAAGGTGCACAAGCAGCGCTTTGAGCGCGGTATCCCCATCGGTGAGCTGTCGGCGAAACCGATCACCGAAGTGCGCCAGGGCACCTCGGTCACGTTTTTGCCCGACACCGAAATCTTTCACAACGGCACCGAGTTTGACTACGACACCCTGTGCGGGCGGCTGCGAGAGCTGGCCTACCTGAATGCTGGCATCCGGGTGATCTTTACCGATTACCGCCTAGACGTAATTAAGGCGGATAAGCCCAAGGTGTCGACCTACTACTACGAGGGCGGCATCAACGAGTACGTGCAGTACATCAACCACGACAAGCAGCCGATCCACGATGAGATCATCCACATCTCCTCCGAGCGCGACGGGGTGCAGGTGGAGGCAGCACTACAGTGGTGCATAGATGCCTACTCCGACAACCTGCTGGGCTTCGCCAACAACATTCGCACCATTGACGGCGGCACCCACCTGGAGGGCCTCAAGGCGGTGCTGACCCGCACCCTCAACACCATCAGCCGCAAGCGCAACAAGCGTAAAGACGCTGACTCTAACCTGGCGGGGGAAAATATCCGCGAGGGGCTGACGGCGATTATCTCGGTGAAGGTGCCCGACCCCGAGTTTGAGGGCCAGACCAAAACCAAGCTGGGCAACACCGAGGTGCGCGGCATCGTCGACTCCTTGGTGGGCGAGGCGCTGACCGAGTACCTCGACTTTCACCCCAACGTGGCCGACGCCATTCTCGAAAAGGCCATCCAGTCGTTTAACGCCGCTGAGGCCGCGCGGCGGGCGCGGGATCTGGTGCGCCGTAAGTCAGTGCTCGAATCGTCGACCCTGCCCGGTAAGCTGGCCGATTGCAGCAGCCGCGACCCCAGCGAGTCTGAGATCTTTATCGTGGAAGGGGATTCTGCGGGCGGCAGTGCCAAACAGGGGCGCGATCGCCGTTTCCAGGCCATTCTGCCGCTGCGGGGCAAAATTCTCAACATTGAGAAAACCGAAGACTCGAAAATCTACAAAAATACTGAAATCCAGGCCCTCATCACCGCCCTGGGCATGGGCATTCGCGGCGAAGAGTTTGACTCATCGCAGCTGCGTTACCACCGCATCTGCCTGATGACCGACGCCGACGTGGACGGTGCCCACATTCGCACCCTGCTGCTGACATTCTTTTACCGCTACCAGCGCGACCTGGTCGATCAGGGCTACATCTACATCGCCTGCCCGCCCCTTTACAAGGTCGAGCGGGGCCGCAACCATTGGTACTGCTACAACGAGCGCGAGCTGCAACAACTGATTACCAATGAGTTTCCGGCCAACGCCAACTACACGGTGCAGCGGTTTAAGGGTCTGGGCGAAATGATGCCCCAGCAGCTGTGGGAAACCACCATGGACCCCACCACCCGCACCATGAAGCGGGTGGAGATCGAAGACGCCGCCGAGGCCGATCGCATCTTTACGATTCTGATGGGCGATCGCGTTGCCCCCCGCCGTGAGTTCATCGAAACCTACGGCCCCCGCATGAAACTCGAAGACCTCGACATCTAAGAACGCAGCGCCTCACGGCCATATTGGCCCAAAAAAGGGGGGGAGCTAACCACGTGGTTAGCTCCCCCCCTTTTTGCAAACCGCTTCAACTAGCCTTCGGCAGCGTCAGCCAGCTTTACCTTCTTGGCCAAGCCCACGAGTTCAAGGAGGCGAATGGTCATCCAAGTCATATCGATCTCCCACCATTTGAGGCCGTGGCGAGCCGAGTACTGGTAGGCGTGGTGGTTGTTGTGCCAGCCCTCACCGTAGGTAACTATCGCCACCCACCAGCAGTTGGTCGATTTGTCGTCGGTTTCGTGGCTGCGGTAGCCAAACTTGTGGGTAGCGCTGTTGACCAGCCAGGTGCAGTGGTAAACCACCACCAGGCGCACAAAGATGCCCCACAGCACAAAGGGCCAGCCGCCTAGGGCGTAGAGCACTACACCCAGAGCGATCTGTAGCGGCAGAAAATACTTTTCGCAGAACAGATAGAACCAATCGTCTTTGATATCGCGGATGAAGCGATCGACATCGTGCCGAGCGGGTACGTCGCGCAGCATCCAGCCCATGTGGCTCCACCAAAAGCCCTTGTTGGAGTCATGGTGATCGAGGTTTTGGTCAGAGTAGGCGTGATGGTGCCGGTGCAGACCCACCCACATGATGGGGCCGTGCTGACAGGCCAAGGTGCCGCAGAAAACAAAGAAGTACTCTAGCCACTTGGGCACGGTAAAGCTGCGGTGGGAAACCAGCCGGTGCCAGCCCAGGGTAATGCCCAGACAGCCAGTGACCCAGTGCAGCAGCAGCGCCACCCCAATTGCGGCCCAGGAAAAGTTAGCGGGCAGAAACGCCAGGGCCGCCATACTGTGAACAAAAATCATGAAGCCAAGGGTGACCCAATCGCGGGACAAACGCTCGGTAGTTATAGCAGTCATGCAAAAGTCTCAGAAGTTTGGACAAATGCCTTAGCAGAAATTCTAGACAAGAATTTTGCGCTGGCGGAGTAAATGTAGGGGACAATAATTACCCCTGTTTCTTAACGAAAAAAATTAACCATTGCAACCATCAAACGTAACAATGCCGCCAGACTCGACGATTCTTCCAATTTTTTATGGAATTGACGCTCAGGTCAAGCGAAACCTAGAGCGAGTGCTGACAGCGTTTCGGCGGCACCGAGTGGGCAGCCATCACTTCAACAGTGTATCGGGATACGGCCATGACGACATCGGCCGGGACACCCTCGATCGCGTGTTTGCCGATGTGATGGGGGCAGAAGCTGCCCTGGCCCGATCGCAGTTTGTCTCGGGCACCCACGCGATCGCCTGCGCCCTGTACGGTGTACTGCGGCCAGGCGATGAAATGCTGGCGGTGGCGGGCACCCCCTACGACACCCTAGAAGAGGTGATTGGCTTGCGGAGTGCAGGCCAGGGGTCTTTAGCAGAATTTGGGGTGTCCTATCGAGAATTACCGTTGACGGCCGAAAACACCCTCGATTGGGCCGCTCTGACCACGGCTGTGGGACCAAAAACCCGACTGGTGCACATCCAGCGATCCTGCGGCTATAGCTGGCGGTCAACCCTTACCATAGCCGAGATCGAAAAAATCGTCGGCATAGTAAAAGAGCAGAATCCCAACCTTGTCTGTTTTGTCGATAACTGCTATGGCGAATTTTTAGAAGACCGAGAGCCCGCCGCCGCCGGGGCCGATTTAATCGCCGGATCGCTGATCAAGAACCCCGGCGGCACCATTGCCCCTGCCGGCGGCTACGTGGCGGGTCGGGCCGATCTAGTGGCTGCCGCCGCCTGTCGCCTCACCGCCCCCGGCATTGGCGCCAGCGGTGGGTCCAGTCTGAACCTCAACCGTCTGCTCTACCAGGGGTTGTTTTTAGCCCCCCAGATGGTGGGCGAAGCCATGAAGGGTAACTACCTACTGGCCGCCACCTTCGATGCCCTGGGGTACCCCGTCAACCCCGGCCCGAGCGCACCCCAGCGCGACGTCATCCAGGCCATTCGCCTGGGGTCTCCTGAAAAGCTAGTGGCTTTCTGCAAGGCGGTTCAGCAGCATTCACCCATCGATGCCTACGTAGAGCCTGTGCCCGCCGCCATGCCCGGCTACGACAGCGAGCTAGTCATGGCCGGGGGCACCTTTATCGACGGCAGCACCTCAGAGCTGTCTGCCGACGGCCCGCTGCGGGAGCCCTACGTTGTCTACTGCCAGGGGGGCACCCACTGGACCCACGTAGCCCTGGCGGTAGAAGCCGCCGTAGATGCGATCGGGCCGGCGTAGAACGTCGATCGCTTATGGGCCCAGGCCGCGCCTTTTGCCGATTTTACCCCGCTTAAAAATGCTGGGGGCGATGGATGAAAATCCATCGCCCCCAGCATTTCGGCATCAAGGGTTTCAGAGTGAAACCTAGCTGTGGCCGCCGCTGACCAGGGTGGAAAGAATCGGCATATTGGCCGCCAACAGGTAGGCAAAGGTTGCCCCACCAATGCCGCCAATCAAAAAGCCGCCCGCAAACTCGCTCCAGCCTTCAACGCTTTCGAGGCTAGCGGGAGGGGTAAACGGGGTGGTGGTTTTGGTAACGGAGGTGTTAACGCCAGCACCAGAGTAAATTGACAGGCAGGCGGTCAAAATTACGATCAGTCCTGCGGCGCTGAGCAGCCCAGCCAGACCAGGAATTTCAGAATCGCGCAGGGGGCCCAGCAGAGCAAAGGGGCCATAGACAAAGTAACCGTGGGCCATGCCAATTTCTAGGCCACGGCGCTGGGGAGAAAGTCCTGCCCGGTAGGCGGGTAGGTTACTGATAAAGGCTTTAGAAAAACCAGAGGAATTAATCGGCGTTTCTAGGTTGCCGATCTGTGGATCCCCAGCGGGCTGAATAGCTTCTGTCATAAGGGGTTTCTCCAACTTAAACAAATCACAGCAAATGGAAAGGATGGTTTTTAGAGGCTATTAAGTTTCTAAAACCATCTTGAGCGTCCTCGCAAAGGCTGCCTCGCGAGGTTTTCCCTAGGGATGCAGCAGCAAATCGGGAAAGAAGCGATTGAACTCAATCAAAACACCGGCAGTAATCACCAGCCACACGGTGGCCAGCACCGGGGCAGACGACAGGTACCGAAGTAGGTTGTGGTTGTCCATGGTCTGATTCTCCTGGGTCGTTGTTCTGGGGGTAGAGGAGAGGCGTTACCTAGCGAGGAGATACGGTGATCTCATCGTCTTTGGCAAACATGACTCCGCTAGCAATGTCTTTAAAGGCAGCTAGAGGCCAGGCAAACCCAGTCAGAGCGCACTTGATAGCCCGGGGCACATCAATGATGATCTCTTTGTCTTCAGGGTTCTTCTCGCCACGTACCGAGATCAGATAGGTCCGACCAACCCAGCCAATCCAGCCCGCAATGTACAGAAATAGCAGACTGGGAATCAAAAACTCTCCCGCGTGGGACAGATCTCCGTCTACCACCAGGTGGGGCAGACCGTCGCTGCCGCACAGCAGAGTAGAGCTACCGTAAAAGTCAAACCGGGCCTTGGCCGATTCGGTGGTAGCTTTGGCAGCCCGCTTTAGGAAAGCTTCGTTTTGGCCACAGGGGGTTAGCCCTGACACGTTGTCGCCAGCCAGGCTGGCGGAGGCTGGGGCGGTAAACCCAAACCAGAGAAATACTACAAGCGCTACAGCAAAAAACCGTCGCATAAACCGTTCCTTTTAATTACCTAAGAAACTAGGGCGATTTGAACGTAAAGTTAAGTTTTTTGAACAAGAATTCACCCAACTTGGTCGCCATAATACCCCGCGGCCGAACCCCCGTAAAGCTAAGATCGGTGGGGTGTTTACATCTCTACAAATTACGGCTCGGTCCGCCCTTATTTTCCCCTCAACGGCAACCCCAATGGCGACAATCTTAGCTCTGGAAACCAGTTGTGACGAAACGGCGGTGGCAGTGGTGCGCGATCGCACCATTTTGAGCACCGTGGTTGCATCCCAAATTGACATTCACCAGCCCTACGGTGGCATTGTGCCCGAGGTGGCCTCGCGGCACCACGTCATCACCATGGGAGAGAGCCTGAGCGCTGCCCTAGACCAGGCGGGGGTGGCCTGGGCCGACATCGACGGTGTAGCCGCCACCTGTGCGCCGGGCCTGGTGGGGGCGCTGCTGGTGGGGCTGACCGCCGGCAAAACCCTGGCCATGGTGCACCAAAAGCCCTTTTTAGGCGTGCACCACCTGGAGGGGCATATCTACGCCAACTACCTAGCCGACTCCGATCTCCAGCCCCCCTACCTGTGCCTGCTGGTGTCCGGGGGGCACACCAGCCTCATCTACGTCAAAGCCTGCGGTCAGTACCAAACCCTGGGCCAAACCCGCGACGACGCCGCTGGCGAAGCCTTTGACAAGGTAGCTCGGCTGCTAGGGCTAAACTACCCCGGTGGCCCCATAATCGACAAACTGGCTCAAGCGGGTAACCCCGCAGCGTTTCCTCTGCCCGAGGGCAATATTTCACTGCCGGGGGGCGGCTTTCACCCCTACGACTCTAGCTTTAGCGGCCTCAAAACGGCGGTGCTGCGGCTGGTAGAAAAGCTTAAAGCCGAGGGCGTAGACCCGCTACCCGTAGCCGACCTGGCCGCCAGCTTTCAGGCGACCGTGGCCCGCAGCTTAACTCGGCGGGTGGTGGCCTGTGCCCAGGCCTACGGCCTGACCACCGTGGCGGTGGGCGGCGGGGTGGCCGCCAACAGCGGTCTCCGTCAGCACCTCCAGCAGGCCGCTGAAACCCACGGTCTACGGGTGATCTTTCCGCCCCTGAGCCTGTGTACCGACAACGCCGCGATGATTGGCTGTGCCGCTGCCGACCACCTCAACCACGGCCACCGGTCGAGCCTGGGGCTAGGGGTGCAGTCGCGGCTCGATCTAACGCGGGTGATGGAGCTTTACCTGCCCACCTCGGTGTGCCCACCGGAAGGGCGCCCATCGGAGGGGCTTAACGCTACACTAGAAGAGCAGCAGCGCGTTGCTCCCTCTCCTTAAGAGTTGTTTCTGAGTTAGTCTTAGGGGTATTCTTAGGCCTAATTTCGACATTTCAGATGGGCGCTATGGTTCAATTACACCGGTTTTGGCGCTGGCCTCAGTTAGGGTTGGGCGGCGTGGCGCTAGGAGCCATGCTGATGTTGGGCTGCGGCCCTCAACCCCAGGCTACGGGTGAAGTCAGCAGCTACGAAGCTCAGCTAGCCCAGCACCTGGCCGAGACCGGGGGAGTGATGTATGGTGCTTACTGGTGCCCCCACTGCGCCGACCAAAAGGCTATGTTCGGAGGGGCTGTAGATCAGATGCCCTATGTGGAATGCGCCGCCGACGGCGAAAACGCCCAGCCAGACCTTTGCCAGCAAAAGGGCATTCAGGGCTACCCCACCTGGGAGATCGGTGGTGAACTTCACCCCGGGGTACAGTCCCTGGAGGAACTGGCGGAGCTATCTGGTTTCTCACCTCCAGGTGGAACCCCAGCAGAAACCCAATAAAATCTCAATAGAACAACCCCAATAAAACAAAACCTTATTCCCCCCAGTAGAATTCCAATCAAAGTTTTTGCAGCCTGGGCGACCCAACTGCCTCTGTCGATAACCTTTCTCAACCCCCACAGCCGTTGCATAACCCTAGCTCCCACCCCCACCCTCACCTGCACGAGGTTGATGTCACTGCTGACAGCAGCGCCCATCCCCACGTCCACGACCCAGAGTCGCTGCGCCGCATCATCAACCGCCTAGCCCGCATTGAGGGTCACATTCGCGGCATCAAAACTATGGTGCAGGAGAGTCGCCCCTGCCCCGACGTGCTGGTACAGGTAGCGGCTGTGCGTGGTGCGCTCGACCGGGTAGCCCGTATCATTCTCGATGAGCACCTAACCGAGTGCATTGGCCGCGCCGCCATAGACGGCAACATTGAAGAAGAGATCGCGGAGCTTAAGGCCGCCCTCGATCGCTTTTTGCCTTAGGGCGTGTTATCAATTCCGGCTAAAGTCTTGATGCCGTCAGCATTGCCCCGCCCAACCCAAAAAATAGGCTAGGGGCTGTAACCTCTGATTCTGAAGCCATCGGTGGCCAATTGACAACAGCCCCTAGGGTCTAGCTAAGGTTGTCTGGCCAAGTTTAAAGCTCAGTCTATAGTGTTGAGGGGGTAGGGACGAGCCTTGTCCCCCTTAAGTTTTTTGCTCAAGTCGGGATGAAGCGGTTGTGCTCGCGCAGCAGTTGGCGCTCAAACTGGCGTACCCAGTGGCTAAAGCGATCGCTCTCCTGGGCGGTGGCAAAGGTAAGCGATTGGCCCATGAGCAGGGCCACGTATTCTTCTTTGGTGCGCACCACAATAGCGGTTTGCTGATCCAACTCAATGGTGATGTGGGAGAAACCCTCTAGCTGGAGGGACGACATCAACAACGATTTGAGCCCTAGGGCCTGAAACACCAGCTGCACCCAACTCGTACTTTCATTGTCGGCGGTGATGAAATACTCTTGGGGTAGGCCGTTGAAGTCAAAAATTGCGACCCCAACAATGTTCTCCAACATGGCCTCTTGGGTGGAGAGAGAAGACGCAGGCTGCGCCGGCACAGATGCCTTAGCTGTAGTCATAGACCTGGAAAGGTGACACAGAATGCTGCAGAATGCTGACGGAACAGGTCAAGGGCAAAGCCGACCTGTGAAGGAACCCCGATAGGGTTAGCATACCCGCCTGAGTGCCGGAAATAATGGTTGGGCATCTTGATAGTTGCATCAGCTGGTTGGGGCAACGGGCCTGAGCGGGTTAAGCGAGTTTAAGCTTATTCTTGCCGCCTAGCGAATCCCCCTTGGGTTGAGATTGGGGTAGGCAAGGCTGCCACCACCGGGCCTTCAAGTGGGGCAAGTAAAAGCTCCGAAATCGCGTTACCCCCTGACGCCAGGTAATCACTGAGGCTAGAGCACCTCGACTCTGACTGGTTCAACAGTAGTAACCTTTACCGAAATCGGGTTAAATTTCGCATTGGTTTAGCTCCGTGGCCCCAAGAGTAAGGTTTTTTTGGCTTTAGGCGGACAGGCCAAAAAACATTAAGGAAACCCTCGCTGCTGTGCAAAGGGTCGCCAAAAATCGTATGGTTTTCAAGTGTTCGTAAGCGACCCAGCATTGTCTATGGCCTCCCCCACGATCGAATCAATTCTTCAAGAAACTCGCCTGTTTGCTCCCAGCGACGAGTTTGTCCAAAATGCCGCGGTTCAGAGCTTAGAAGCATATCGGGCGCTAGCAGACCAGGCAGCAGCAGACCCGGCTAAATTTTGGGCTGATTTGGCCAGCCAAGAACTGCACTGGTTTAAACCCTGGGATACGGTACTCGACTGGCAGCCTCCCTTTGCTAAATGGTTTGTGGGGGGCAAAATCAACATTTCCTACAACTGTTTAGACCGTCACCTCACCACCTGGCGGCGCAACAAAGCGGCCCTGATCTGGGAGGGAGAACCAGGCGACAGCCGCACCCTGACCTACGCTCAGCTGCACCGGGAGGTGTGCCAGATGGCCAATGTGCTGAAGGAGTTGGGGGTGCAAAGGGGCGATCGCGTCGGTATCTACATGCCAATGGTGCCCGAGGCGGCGATCGCCATGCTGGCCTGCGCCCGCATTGGGGCGGCCCACACCGTTATCTTCGGCGGCTTTAGCGCCGAGGCCCTTAAAGATCGTCTCAACGATGCTGCGGCCAAGGTGGTGATCACGGCCGACGGCGGCTTCCGCAAAGACAAGGTGATACCCCTCAAGGCCGCGGTGGATCAGGCGCTGGCCGATGGTGGTGTACCCAGTGTGGCGAACGTACTAGTGGTGCAGCGTACCAAGTCCGACATTGAGATGGTAGAGGGCCGCGACCACTGGTGGCACGAGCTCCAGGGTACCGCGTCGGCCCACTGCCCAGCCGAAGAAATGGACGCCGAAGACCTGCTGTTTATTCTCTACACCAGCGGCACCACGGGCAAACCCAAGGGGGTGGTGCACACCACCGGGGGCTACAACCTCTACACCCACACCACCTTTAAATGGACCTTTGACATCAAAGATACCGATGTCTACTGGTGCACCGCCGACGTCGGCTGGATTACCGGCCACAGCTACATTGTCTATGGTCCCCTGTCGAACGGGGCCACCACGGTGATGTATGAAGGGGTGCCTCGGCCCTCCAACCCGGGGTGCTTTTGGGACGTAATCGAAAAGTACGGCGTCACCATTTTCTACACCGCCCCCACCGCCATTCGCGCCTTTATTAAAATGGGTGACGAGCTGCCCAAGGCCCGCGATTTATCGTCGCTGCGGCTGCTGGGCACCGTGGGCGAACCGATTAACCCCGAAGCCTGGATGTGGTACCACCTAGTGATCGGCGGCGAGCGCTGCCCGATTGTCGATACCTGGTGGCAGACGGAGACCGGCGGCTTTATGATTACGCCACTGCCGGGGGCGATCGCCACCAAGCCCGGTTCGGCTACCCTGCCCTTTCCCGGCATTCTTGCCGACGTGGTCGATCTCGACGGCAACCCCGTGCCCCCCGGCGAGGGCGGCTACCTGGTGATCAAGCACCCCTGGCCCGGCATGATGCGCACAGTCTACGGCGACGACGATCGCTACCGCCGCACCTACTGGGAGCACATTGCCCCGGTTGATGGCCAGTACCTGTACTTTGCCGGCGACGGCGCCCGCAAAGATGTCGATGGCTACTTTTGGGTGATGGGCCGCGTCGATGATGTGATCAACGTGTCGGGCCACCGCCTGGGCACCATGGAAGTGGAGTCGGCGCTGGTGTCCCACCCGGCGGTGGCCGAGGCCGCCGTGGTGGGCCGCAAAGACGATCTCAAGGGCGAAGACATTTTTGCCTTTGTGATTTTGGAGGGCCACTATAGCCCCAGCGACGAGCTGAAGCAGGCGCTGAAGCAGCACGTGGTGAATGAAATTGGCGCGATCGCCCGACCCGGCGAAATTCAGTTTGCCGAGGCCCTGCCCAAGACGCGATCGGGCAAAATTATTCGCCGCTTTCTGCGCAATTTGGCCGGTGGTGAGGCGATCGCAGGCGATGCGTCCACCATGGAAGATCAAAGCGTGCTCGATCAGCTGCGCCAGGGCTAACCCCTCGCTGGGGCCGCTTTAAGTGGGCTCAGAGTTCTGCTTGCAAAAGGCGCAGCGTCAACGGTTTTGAGGTGACGTTGTGCCTTTTGTCTGTTGGATCTTTTGTCTACCAACACGTTTGCACCTTGTGGGCGGCAACCTATCCATTCTGGTGTTGCTGAATTGAAGCATGAATTTGGGTAAGGGCAAACGGCCGTTTGCCCCTACAAGAGACATTGCCGCTTTGATTCATACCTGTATCCAGCAACGCCTCCATTCTTATCTATAAATTAGGAAAGCGGCCTGAGTCGCACCAGCTGTAGACGTTTAAGCTTGCCTGACTATGCCCCCTGAGGGCATAGCTATCTCTATCAAAAGCCAACTTTTCGAGGGTCTAAGCTAGCTTCAGCGTGGCCATCGAGAAAGTTCTTGCTCAACTCAATTTTCGGTAGTAGTTCGGTAGCAGGCAGCAAGAACTATCGACTGTAGAAACAGTAATTTTATAGCTTAAGGCCTATAGCAATATTGCTTGTAATAGTGTAAGAGCAGCTTTCCTGTGCCTTCTCTTAGTGCAGGGTCGGTCGCTAGTCTATAGTTGCAAGCACCGCTATAACCCCGGTAAATCAATTGCTCTGGTGCCAGCACTTAGGGCCGTGAGTCGTTCTTTGGCAGAAATTCGGTTGACCTGTCGCGCGGTGGTAGATAGGACGATAACCGCAGGAAAAGGGGAATGCCTTTTATCAACCCGTCGGGGGCCAGCCGAGTTGCTGGGGTCAATTTCCCAATAACGTTAGCCCACTAACCGCAGAAAGTGAGACGGTAAGACAGTAGCAGAATTGATAAGGATGAGCTTTTCTAAAGCCATCTTGGCGGTCGGGCTGGCCATGAGAACGTTGATAAAGTCAATAAAAGTCTGGCCAAACTATTGGTTTTTTTAAGGGACAGCTTTCGACCCAATGACTATAATTAGTTGTACGAATGGGCAGATTTATTTGCTATTATTCATCTGCTATTACTTAACGGTCGTTAACCTTATTTTTGGGGTCGACCCACTGTTTTTCGGTATCTAGCTTCACGTCTTACCACAAGGATTCTCCCTGACAATGGCAGAAAAACCCACTCCCCTAACCGGTAAAGCACTGCTTCAGAAGGTTAAAGACCTTTCTAACCTTACCAAGCGCGAAACCGCCAAAGAATGCGGCTACTATACCCTCACCAAAGACAATCAGGCGCGGGTCAATCTGTCTGGCTTTTATGATGCCCTGCTGGAAGCTAAAGGCATTAACCTCGATCCTGAGAGCAGCAAAGATGGTCGGGGTCGCGAACCTACCTATCGGGTTAGCGTCCACAAAAATGGTCAGATTGTGATTGGGGCTACCTACACCCAAGAAATGGCCCTTAAATCTGGCGATGAGTTTGAAATTAAACTGGGCTACAAGCACATTCACCTGAAGCAGCTCGACGCCGACTCTGACGAAGAATAGTACAGACCTACTGCGCCAAATCTACTATGGCAAACCTGTCGGAGAATCTATCCGCGATCGCCCATCTAGCTGTTTTTTTTTAAGCTGGCTGGCCCTGGGCATTCCCGCTAGTCTGCTGGTTGCTCGCATCGGTCGAATTCCACTCACCTACCCGGTTGCCCCGCAGCACAAACTGCCGCTGCTGCTGCCGCTCTACCTGATGGCCCCCGTAGCGGTTGAGGTGCATCGCCGCCTGGGAGCCGGGGCCTGGTCAGACTACGGAATTGCCTGGAATCAGTCCTTTTTGCGGTTGGCAGCGGCGGGGTTTGGCATTGCCGCCAGTGGGGTAGTGGCCCTGGTTGCCCTACAGCTGGGGCTGGGTTGGCGGCGGTGGCAGTCTCCTCGCCAGCCCGGCCCTCTCGATCTGTCGGGGTCAGACTCGTCCGGTTCAAGCCGCTTAGACGTAAAAACTCAGGATGCTCCCGCTACTTCGTCGGGGGTTACTTCGCCAGGGGTCGTGCTGCTTGCGGTACTTCCCCTGGCGCTGTTTGTAGGCTGGATCGAGGAGCTGGTCTTTCGAGGCGTGCTGGTGAATGACCTGGGCCAGGCCCTGCCGGTGTGGGCCATGGCGATCGCCGTCAGCCTGATTTTTGCCGTCTCCCACCTGGTGTGGGATGGCCCTGCCGGAGCCCCTCAACTGCCGGGGCTGGCCACCATGGGCGCGGTGCTGCTGCTGGGCCGCTGGGCCGCTGGTGGCAGCCTGGGGCTGGCCTGGGGGCTGCACGCCGGCTGGGTGTTTGCGATCGCGGCCATCGACGCCCTGGCCCTGCTCAAGCCCGGCCAGGATGGCCCCCCATGGCTGGTGGGGCTGCCCGATCAACCGCTGACGGGGGTACTGCCGCTGGGGCTGCTGGGGCTGACGGGGTTAGGGATATGGCTGTGGGGATAAGTTAGGTGAGGCGGCTAGGCTCGACTGAGGGTGATAACGGTGATGGGGGTGAGGGGTTGCCAGCGGGTGAGCGGCCCAACCCGCACGCCGTGCTGTACCTGCACCTGGCGAAGCTGCATTTGCCAAGGCGACGACCCGCCTGCCCCCTCAGCCCAGGTCAGTACGGTGCCCGTGTGCTCTAGGGTGGCGAGGGCGAGAACGATGCGCCCCCAGGGCCGGAGGCGGTGGGCACACAGGTCGAGAATTGCAGTTAGCTGGCCGCCGCTACCGCCAATAAAGATGCGATCGGGGTCGGGTAGGGCGGTGAGGGCACCGGGGGCAGTGCCGTAGACAGGGTGCAGGTTGGCGTTGCCCAGGCGCTGCTGGTTTTGCCGAATCAGGCCGTGGCCGGCGGCGGTTTTTTCGATGGCGTAAACCTGGGCCGTAGGGCAGAGGCGGTTGATCTCAACGCTGACGGATCCGGTACCGGCGCCAATATCCCAAACAATCTGCTCTGGCCTGGAGTCTAGATCGGCCAGAATTTGCAGGCGAATGTCGCGCTTGGTAATCAGGCCAGGGCGATCGCCAAAGGTGGCAAAGGCGCGATCGGGCAGCCCGATCAGCGGCAGCTGGTCTAACTCGGGAAAATCCTCGCTTTGCCGCTG
>DASQNN010000031.1:0-8116 GCA_035644955.1 Nodosilinea sp.
CAGCACATCCACGTAGTCGGCCATGATCGCGATCTGGTCTATGGCCATCACCTCGGAGATCACCGGCATCTGGAACCGCTGACGAATGTCATCCAAAATCCGCAGTCCTGCTTCCCCCATGCCCTGAAAGGCGTAGGGCGATGTACGCGGCTTGAAAACTCCGCCCCGCAGGGCCTGCACCGGGCTGGGGGCCAGGTGTCGAGCCACCTGCTCCATCTGCTCGGCACTTTCGACGGCGCAGGGGCCGCCCACAATCAGCAGGGTATCGCCGCCCACGCTGACGGCATCGGTCAGGGCAACGATCGAGCGATGCTTAGAACTAGATTTACGGGTCAAAACAGCGTCTTTCATGGTTTCAAATGGGGGAATAAAGGACGGAGTGGAAGTGACAACTGGCAAAAAACAAAAAACCCGAAGCTTGCGGCTCCGGGTCAGGTAAAGGGCATAGGAGAACCTATCACCACAAGCCTGACCCGGTGGTGTAAAAAAAGCCGTAAAACCAATTGGTCGGAGAGAATTGCATGGCTAACGTTTTGGCTGACTTTTAGAGAAAAGGGCTAGAGAAAGAAACTAAAAAAACAAAACCGCAGAGGGTAAGCTCCGCGGTTCACAAGGTTGGCAACACAAACGCTGCTCACGACCTGTGAACCGACGGCTGCCACCAAAAATAAAATGCTCTTACGGGCGCGATCATCGCTGCGGGTTAAATAAAACGTATTTGCAATCTAGCAGGGCTGGAGGAAAGCGTCAACCAAGGCCAAACGCTCAGACTCAAGCCTAAGCCCCTCACAGAATTTTGAACCTGCCAAATCAGGGACCATCAGACGACACGGGGTTAGGCCTCCCAAAATTTACGGAAGGCCTAAGTTCATGAGTTTCCCGGAGTACATCTCCGGCGGCCAAACCTAGGATGAAGACAATTGGCTAGCCGTAAAGCAGCCATAAAGACAGCCCCTCCGCTGTTTGGAGATAGCCCGTTGGGAGATCGCTATGGTTTGGGAACTTTGCATTCGGTACGCCAACGGTAGAGAAACCGTTTTAGACGTATTCAACAGCCTAGAGCTGGCCCAAAACCGGGTAGACAAGCTCTATACCGAGGGCTACCCCATGCATTTTGCCTATTTTGTCAGGCCGGGGGGCGCGGCTTCCTAGAGAGGCCACGCCCCCCGGTGTCTCTACGGAATATCCCACGGTGGACATCACACGGTCATAATGTCTTTCTCTTTGGCGGTCAGGGCTTCGTCGAGCTTGGCGATGTATTTATCGGTCAGCTTTTGAATTTCATCCTGGGCGTCCCGCGACTCGTCTTCGGAGATGTCGCTAGCTTTCTCCAGCTTTTTCACGGCGTCGATGCCGTTGCGGCGCTGGTTGCGGATGGAGACGCGCCCTTCTTCAGCCACTTTGCCCGCCGTTTTGACAAACTCTTTGCGGCGTTCGCTGGTCAGGGGCGGAATATTGAGGCGAATGACGCGACCGTCGTTGTTCGGGGTCAGCCCCACATCGGACATGGAGATGGCTTTTTCGATGGTGGTCAGGCTGCTGGCGTCGTAGGGCTGAATCATCAGCGTGGTGGAATCGGGGATGGAGATGTTGGCCATCTGCTTGAGGGGAGTCTGGGCGCCGTAGTAGTCAATCTCAATGCGATCGAGCAGGGAGGAGTTAGCTCGACCGGTGCGAATGGTGTTGAAGTTGCGCTGGGTCGCCTCGATAGACTTCTGCATCTGGTCTTCGGTTTCAAGCAAAATATCGTCAACTGACATCACAAGACTCTCCTACAATCGTGCCAATAGATTCGCCCATCAGCGCCCGCTTGATGTTTCCCGGTACCGACAGGTCAAATACCATGATAGGGATGTTGTTATCTTTACACAGGGCGATCGCGGTGCTATCCATCACTTTTAGGTCGTTTTGCAGCACATACCCATAGGTGAGGGTGCGAAAGCGCTTGGCATTAGGATTAATTTTAGGGTCAGAATCGTAGACGCCGTCAACTTTAGTGGCCTTGAACACCACTTCGGCGTTGATTTCAGCCGCGCGCAGGGCGGCGGTGGTGTCGGTGGTAAAGAACGGGTTGCCCGAGCCAGCCCCAAAAATAACCACCCGGTTTTTTTCCAGGTGGCGAATGGCGCGGCGGCGAATGTAGGGTTCTGCAACCTCCTGCATGGCGATCGCCGTCTGTACCCGGGTGGGCACCCCCATGCGCTCCAGCGAGTCCTGCAGGGTCATGGCGTTCATGACGGTGGCAATCATACCGATATAGTCGGCGGTGGCGCGATCCATCCCCGCCGCTGAGCCCTTGATGCCGCGAAAGATATTGCCTGCGCCCACTACAACGGCGATCTCAATACCTGCTTGAATAACCTCAGAAATTTCAGCCGCAATGGTTTCTACTACGTTAGGATCAATGCCGTAATCCATATCGCCCATCAGGGCTTCGCCGCTAAGTTTTAGCAGCACTCGCTTATAAGGTTTATCCATAGGAAGCTGGTGTAGTAAGGTCTAGAAGTCCCACCCCACTATACTTGCTTCCCCTGCCATGATGGCTACTGCGCTTGTGCAAATTGGACTGGTAGCTGCCTGGCTTGCGGTAGTCGGGGGCGTGGCCGAGGGGCTGCGGCGCACCACCGCCATCGACAACGAAATTACTCGAAAAATTGTTCACATTGGGGCTGGCCACGTCATTTTGCTGGCCTGGTGGCTACAGACTCCCGCCTGGATTGGCATAGCGGCAGCGGTGGTATCGAGCGCCGTGGCGCTGCTGTCCTACCAACTCCCCATCTTGCCGGGCATTAACGGAGTGGGGCGGCAAAGTCTGGGCACCTTTTTCTATGCAGCTAGCATTGGGTTACTGACGGCCGCCTTTTGGCCGGTGGGCCTGCCCCAGTACGCTGCCCTGGGCATTTTGGTAATGACCTGGGGCGACGGCATGGCCGCGCTGATTGGCCAAAATTTTGGCCGTCATCCCTACCAGCTGTGGGGCAACCAAAAAAGCTGGGAGGGCAGTCTGACCATGGCCCTGGCCAGCTTTCTGGTCTGCTTACTCGTGCTGGGGGCAACGGTGGGGTTTACCGGGGCGGTCTGGGTAACGGCGGCGGTGGTCGCGATCGCCGCCACCCTGCTCGAAACCCTTTCGTTCTACGGCCTCGACAACCTGACGGTGCCCCTGGGCAGTGCAGCGCTAGCCTATGGGCTAATGGGGTGGATAGGGTAGATGACCACCTGGGGGGTGCATTAAGCGTTGGTTTTTCGTACTATCAGGTAGTACAAGTTTTCTGATCGCCCGGTTGCCCAGGCCAGCCTAGGAGTGCTCAACCCGTGAATGCCGTCTCCCTGTCTACCCTAGAACTCACCGATCGCGTTCTGTCTATGGCCAAAACCGGCGTTTACCGGCAGTCGGTGTTCGAAGCCCTGGGGCCGATCGCCACCCGACGGCAAATTCGCGATGCGATCGCCCAGGCCAAGCAGTTTGGCCTCTACACCGTAGCGGCCCTGCGCGACGACGACCTGGGCACCTACTACCAGGTCAAAGCCGCCAGCTACGAATCCTTTCAGGCCACCGCTAAAGCCCTGGCCGCCAGCGCACCCCCCGAAAATTTAGCCGACCAAGTGATCGCCACCCATGCCGCCCTGCGGACCATGCTGGCCACCGTGGCGGGCAGCACCCTGGGCCTGAGCCTTTTGGGCGGCTGGTGCCTGCTCGACGGTCAAACCCAAATGGGTCGAGGCCTTTGGCTAGGGGCCATGGTCGCCGGGGGGCTGTGGGGCGTGCAGCGGTGGATAGCGCGGCGGGTGTTGGGCTAGCGCCGCGCAAACTCATCGGTCGCCTCAACCAGCGCACTGGCAATTCCCGGTTCCATCGCCGAGTGGCCGGCGTCTTGCACCATGACAAACTGGGCTTCGGGCCAGGCGCGGTGAAGCTCCCAGGCGGTGGTGGCGGGGCACACTACATCGTAGCGACCCTGCACAATGACGCCGGGGAGGTGGCGAATGCGGTGCACCTGGCTGAGTAAATAGTCATCGGTGTCGAAAAAGCCCCGGTTGGTAAAGTAGTGGCACTCAATCCGGGCAAAGGCCACCGCAAACTCGTCTTGGCTGAAGTGGTTCAGCAGACCGGGGTCTTGCACCAGTTTGCTGGTGCTGGCCTCCCACACCGACCAGGCTCGGGCGGCCGCCATCTGTTCTTTGGGGTTGTCGCTGGTCAGGCGGCGGTAGTAGGCGGCGACCAGGTCATCCCGCTCGGCCTCTGGAATGGGCGCGAGGTACTGCTCCCAGGCGTCGGGGTAGAGGTAGCTGGCCCCCTCCTGGTAAAACCAGCGAATCTCGCGCTGCCGAAGGGTAAAAATACCCCGCAAAATCAGGCCGTCGCAGCGATCGGGGTGGGTCTGGGCGTAGGCCAGGGCTAGGGTGCTGCCCCAGCTGCCGCCAAACACTGTCCAGTGCTCAATCCCCAGGCAGGTGCGGATGGCTTCAATATCGCTGACCAGGGCCCAGGTGTTGTTGTCGGTCAGATCGGCATGGGGTAAGCTTTTGCCGCAGCCCCGCTGGTCAAACAGCACGATGCGCCAGCGCTGGGGGTCAAAAAACTGGCGGTAGATAGGGTTGATGCCGCCCCCCGGCCCACCATGTAAGAACACCAAAGGCTTGCCCTCGGGGTTGCCTGCCTGTTCCACATAGAGCCGGTGCCGGTCTGATACGGCCAAATATTTGGTGTGGTAAGGCTCAAGGGGCGGATACAGGTGGCGCATGGCAGAGATGGAATGCGTCCATCTACAGAGGGAGTGAGCCACACTATAGCCCAGCCGCCCCGGTACGCATAGCTACCCGTAGGCGTCTCTGACCTCAGCCAAGGGCCGAGAAGACGGCACGGTTGCCCCTTGCTCCTCAGACCGCAATTCTTTGCAAATGGCCTCCCCAGGAATTAACGCCGACTCCTGGGGAGAGTCTTTACCACCTGCCACTCCCCCGTGTGGGGATCGCGCTGGGTCGTAAACGGATTGCTTTTGAGGGGTTTTTTGCAGGGATTAGCCATAGCGCTTGAGATTGCAAAGCTGTACCTATAGTAAGAAATAGCACATCTACCACAGGTGATACACAGAGCTTTGCTTGGTGACGTTGGGGGATAAAGCTGGTGATCTTGATCACAAAAGCGGGTTGCTGGCTCGCGCTAGCCCTAAGTTTGAGATCTAACGATTCGGTTTTTAAAATCTGCGCTAATATCCTCAAGACATATAGAGAGGACGGGCAAAAAGGCGTTGATGCTTGACCGTCTGCCGGTTCACCAAATCAGTAATGGGCAGGATTGTGATGGCAATGCAGGATGATTCACTAGAGTTTGGGCAATTGGGTTTTAAGTCTGGGGCTAGCTGCCGAAATGCCCTCTGGCCCTGGCTGGCACTAAGGCGGGCGGGGGCAGCTGCAGCGCGCAGCGTGCTACCAACGGGCATTGCAGGCATGGTGGCTGTTTTTGGCCTGGTACCCGCTGGGCTAACCCAGGGATTTGAAGCGGTGCCGCCGCTGCCGGCCGGGGCGATGCCGGTGCCAGGAGCGGCACTGCCCCAGGTGCCCACCAGCGGTCAGCAGTATTTGATCTACGTCAACGACACCAGCGATGCGACGCTGAGCCAGGTGCGCATGGTAGAACCCACGGCCTTTCGCACAACCTTTCAGGGGCGATCGGTGATTCAGGCCGGACGGTTTAACATGACGGGCAACGCCCAGCAGCGCATTGCCGACCTGGGCACTCTGGGGGTCAGGGCCGAGATGGCTCAGGTGGCAGCAGCAGTGCCCTACTACGCCCAAACGTCTGCGCTACCCAACAATGTCTATGCCTCCAATGGCGACCTGCCGCCCCTGCCCGACGCAGCGTTTCCCCAAGGACCGGGGGCCGCGGTGCCTGTCCCGGCCCTGCCGCCTGGGATGGCCCAGGTACCACCAGCACCGGGCAATGTGGAGTTTGGCCAAGAGCTGAACTACGGTGTGCCGCCAGCGCCCAGCGGTGGGGTTACCATTCCGCCTCCGGCTGGGGCACCGCCGGCAACCGAATCGTTTAGTGCCCCCTACTACGTGGTTATCCCCACCGACTCCAGCAATTTGGGGACCCTGAGCAATCAGGTGATTCAGCTGGGAACTCCCGCCGATCGCGTGCAGCAGCGCACGTCCCCCCGTGGTCCCCACGTAGCCGTTGGCCCCTTTACCGATCGCGCTTTGGCCAACCGCTGGAACGACTTTTACCGGGATGCGGGCATCGGCAACAGTCGAGTCTTCTTTCAACGGTAGAATGCTTGCAACGGTAGAGACTTTGCCTTCAGTACCTTGCCTTCAGCGTTGAAGGCCTGACCTATGCAATCTGAACATCGGCCCGCCACAGCACCCGTTGATGGAGCCCTGGGCGGGCTTTTTGATGGACCGCTTGACCGAGTCGTGACCGCCGAGCAAATGCGGGCCATTGAGGGGCAGCTGTTCGCTGCCGGTATGCCCGTGGCGGCGCTGATGGAGAAAGTAGCGGGCCGCATCACCGCCTGGGTCGTGCAGCACTTTCCGCTCCAGCGCTACCTTCGGGTAGGGGTTGTGGCGGGGCCGGGGCACAATGGCGGCGATGCCCTGGTGGTAGGGCGAGAACTGGCGGCCCTGGGCTATCGAGTGCAGGTGTGTTGCCCAACGAGTCGCCAAAAGCCCATAACAGAAGACCACCGGCGGTACGTGACATACCTGGGCATTTCGGTGGTGGAGAGTATTGATGCGCTGACCCCCTGCGACCTGATCATTGACGGCCTGTTTGGCTTTGGTCTGGAGCGCCCGATCGAGGGGGCGATCGCCGATGTTGTGGCCGCCATCAATGGAATCGACTGTCCGGTAATTAGCATCGATTTGCCTTCGGGTCTGCACACCGACACGGGGGCGGTACTGGGGACGGCGGTGCGGGCTACCCACACCCTCTGTCTGGGTCTGTGGAAGCGGGCCTTTTGCCAAGAGGGGGCACTGGCGTACATAGGGCAATCCCACCTAATTGACTTCGACATTCCGCCCCAGGCGATCGCGACAGAGCTGGAGACCTTACCCCCGGTGCGGCGGGCAACGCTGGCAACCATTCGAGCGCTGCTGCCCCTGCCCCGGCAGCCCGACACCCATAAGTATCGAGTTGGGCATCTTCTGCTGGTGGCGGGGTCGCGGCCCTATGCCGGGGCGGCGTTGTTAACGGCGCTAGGGGCCAGGGCCAGCGGCGTGGGCATGCTCACCCTGGCGGTGCCCGAGTCACTGCGGCTGATGGTGGTGGCCCAAATGCCCGAGGCCCTGGTGCTGGGCTGTCCCGAGACCGACGACGGTGCGATCGCCCACTTGCCCAACGACCTAGACCTGAGCCGCTACGATGCGATCGCCTGTGGGCCGGGCCTCAGCCGCCACGCTATGCCCGCTGTCCAGTCTGTCTTAAACAGCGCTGCCCCCCTGCTGCTCGATGCCGACGGCCTCAACCTGCTGGCGGAACTGGGCGGCATGGATACCCTATCGAGCCGGTCTGCTCCTACCATTCTCACTCCGCACCGGGGCGAGTTTAAGCGGCTGTTTCCCGATCAGCTTGCCGCCAGTGACGATGCGGGGTCGGCGGCTGTGGCGGCGGCGCACCAGAGTGGTGCCGTGGTGCTATTTAAGGGGGCCTGCACGGCGATCGCCCATCCCAATGGCGCGCTGTGGTACGTGCCCGAGAGCACCCCAGCCCTGGCCCGAGGCGGCAGCGGTGATTTGTTGACCGGCTTAATTGGCGGTCTGTTAGCCCAATCGGCAGCAGGAGCCTCGAATTCTGTGGACTCAGCCCTGGATGCAGCTCTGGATGCGGCCCTGTTTGGAGCCTGGTGGCACGGCCTGGCCGCCCGCACCGCCGCCGCCGATCGCACCGAGCTGGGCGTAGACGGCACCCAGCTGGCCCAATACCTCAACCCAGTGCTAGCCGGGGTGCTAGCCTGAAGGGCGTAATTGTTTTGGTGCCCTGGCCTTGTTCTCCTTTGACCAAATTGCGCTGCCCGAGGGCTTTCGTGAAGGCATTATGCTGCTGGCCTACCTGCTGGTGCTGATGTGGGCGCTAGCCGTGGTCGATTTTGTCACCGGGCGGCGAGTGCTCAAC
>DASQNN010000032.1:0-11301 GCA_035644955.1 Nodosilinea sp.
GGGCGACAGCCCTGGTTGATGAAGTAGGGCAGCGGCGCTCGGCGGGCGGGCCAGTGGTAGACCACATAGCGCAGCACCCAGGGAGCCGACACCAGCAAACACAACACCCCCAGCCACCAGCTAGCCCGAAACTCGACCAGGGTGTCGATGGTGGTGGCGGTGGGCTGGGCCGCTAAAAAATCTATCCCCGCGGCGATCGCGTTGTTGATGGCGTGGGCGGCCATGGGCACCAGCAGCGATCGCGTGCTCAGGTACAGCAGCGACATCACTACCCCAAACACAAACAGCCCAATCAAGTTAGAGTGCAGCATCCCAAACAGCACCGAGGTCAGCACAATGGCCGGGCGCACCCCCCACTTCACCCCCCAGCGGTGCAGCAGCACGCCGCGAAAAATAAACTCCTCGGTAATGGGGGCCACCACCAGCACCGAAAACAGCATCAGCGAGTTGTAGAGGCCGGGGGCGGCGACATCGTCGGCCGACAGCAGCAGCGACTGACGCAGGGTGGCCTCCACCAGCCCTGGGGCCACTAAAGAAAGCCCCAGGTACGACACCTGAAATGCCCCCAGGGAAAACAGAAACAAGCCCACCACCAGCCACAGCAGCTGCACCCAGGCCAGCCGTTTGGGCACCGGCCCCAGCAGCAGCGCCAGGCGCAGGGGCGATCGCCGCGCCGCCAGCAAAATAGAGGCGCACAGGCCGACAAAAATCAGGCTGTAGAGAATGGGGGCCAAAATCGGATCATCCCCCTGCAGGGGCAGCAGCTCCAGGGCACCCAGTGTGCCAAAGGCCAGGGCCAGCCCCATGGAGATGGTAAAAAACGCCGCCACCACCAGCCGAGCCTTGAGCGCCAAAAACGGATTTTCACACCTAGCCATAGCCCCAAACCCGCACTGCAAACCGTTGGGAAGAACCACCAGAGCCCAGGCTACTGCCAGGCTGCTGCCCGGTTACTGAATACGGCGATCGCCCTGGTTTTCACCGATTCAACCATGAATTGCTGAGGGAGCGCTATAACTGATGGTGCACAATACCCTACCAGGGGCGACGGGGGCAACGCCTACCAGTCGGGCTACAGCCACCTGCTTCTACCACAGAGTGTTATCGACGGCGACTGTTCTGCGCCTCCGGGTCAGCGCCTAACCGCGACGGGGGCTATCATTTTTGCTCCGGGGTTCCATGACCAATGCTTCGTCAGATCTAGGCGCAATCCTAGTGGCTCCAGTAGCCGACAGCACCCTTGGGCCGCTGGTAGCGTTGTTAGCGGCCCTGCGGGCCGAGGGCTACGAGGTGCGCCAGGTGAGCGGCGAAGACGACACCATTGCGGCCGTAGAGACCGATCCGCCCGACTTGATTTTGCTGGCGGTTGACCAGTTTGACACGGCGGCGATGAGGCTGTGCCACCGGCTCAAAAAACGACCCCAAACTCGCCAGGTGGCCGTGGCCGTAGTGGGCCAAGACCAAGCCCTGGCCCGACGGCTGCGGGCCTTTGAATTTGGCGTAGTCGACTACATAGACCAATCGCTCTGGGTAGAGGAGGCCGCCGCTCGCATCAAGGCCCAGGTGGCCACCCATCGGCTTCAGCGACGGCTGCGACAGCAGGCTCAGCGGGCAGTGTCGGCAGGCAGTGCCACCAACCTGCTGGCCGATTTGCAAAAGGCCCTGCGGCGCCAGGCCCAGCTTTTACAGGCCCAAAACCAGCAGCTTCAGCAGGAAATGCAGGAGCGCGAGCAGGCCCAGCAGGCCCTGCGCCTAGAGCAGCAAAAGTCAGAACAACTGCTGCTGAACATTCTGCCTCGGGCCGTAGTCGACCGACTCAAGCAGCTGGAGGGATCCCTGGCGGAGCGCTTTGACGACGTCACCATTCTGTTTGCCGATATCGTCAACTTTACTCCCCTGGCCGCCCAGATTAGCCCCCTGGAGCTGGTCAACTGGCTCAACCAGATCTTCTCGACCTTCGATCGCCTTGCAGAACACCACCAGCTCGAAAAAATTAAGACCATTGGCGATGCCTACATGGTGGTGGGCGGCCTGCCCCTGCCTCGCCTTGACCACGCCGAAGCCATTATGGAGATGGCCCTGGCCATGCAGGAAGCCGCCGCCCATATCACCCGCAATGACGGTCAGAAGTTTGAGCTACGGATTGGCATCAACACCGGCCCGGTAGTGGCTGGGGTGATTGGCATTAAAAAGTTTAGCTACGACCTCTGGGGCGATGCAGTCAACATTGCCAGCCGCATGGAGGCGCAGGGAGCGCCGGGCAAAATTCAAATTACCGAGGCCACCTACGAGCGCCTCAGGCAGCGCTACACCTTTGCGGAGGCGGGGCAGGTGCTGGTCAAAGGCCACGGCTATCTAACCACGTACCAATACATCGGCCCAGAGCAAAAAGCTTGATAGACTGGGGAAGCTAAAAATCCGGGTGGTTGAGCTAGGTATCCTATAGGTACCCTACGGCGGCCCCCGGCCCGACGGTATCCAGACCTGCCCCCAGGGCCAACGCACGATCAACACATATCTCTTCCTATGGCGACATTTTTGCTGGAAGTTGGCACCGAAGAACTGCCCGCCAGTTTTATTAGCGATGCCCTCCACCAGTGGCAGACCCGCATTCCGGCCGAGCTGGCCGACTTGGCCCTAACCCCCGCGGCGGTGCGCTTCTACGCCACCCCCCGCCGCCTGGCGGTGATTTTAGACGGGCTGCCCTTCCGCCAGCCCGATCGCACCGAAGAGGTGAAAGGCCCCCCGGCCCAGGCGGCGTTTAAAGACGGCCAGCCCACCCAGGCGGCCTTGGGTTTTGCCAAATCCAGAGGGGTGGATGTGACGGCCCTGGAGGTGCGCGACACCGGCAAAGGGGCGTTTGTGTTCGTCAACCAGGAGATACCGGGGCGGGCGGCCACCGACATTTTGACCGAGCTGATTCCCCAGTGGATTTTGGGGTTGGAGGGCAAGCGGTTTATGCGCTGGGGCGACGGCGACCTGCGCTTTCCGCGCCCCATTCGCTGGCTGGTGGCGCTGATGGATAGCGATGTGCTGCCCCTGACATTAAAAAATGGGTCGATGGTGTGCGTGAGCGATCGCGTCTCCCAGGGCCACCGGGTGCTGCACCCCGCCCCCGTACCCCTCCGTCGCGCCCAAGACTATGTCGAAGCGCTGCGCAGCGCCTACGTCGAAATTGACCCAGCGGCCCGCCGGCTGCTGATTCAGCGTCAGGTGGAAGAGGCTGCCAAACCCCTGGGAGGCGTGCCGATGATGTCTTCCGCACTGCTCGACGAGGTGACTAACCTGGTCGAGTGGCCCACCGCCGTGGTGGGGAAATTCGACCCCGAATTTCTTGAATTGCCGCCGGAGGTCGCCATTATTGAAATGGAAAGCCACCAGCGCTACTTTCCGCTCAAGCACAGCACCGCCGACCTGGCGCTGCTGCCCTACTTCATCACGATCTCCAACGGCGACCCTAGCAAAGACGCGATTATTGCCGAGGGCAACGCCCGGGTCATTCGCGCCCGCCTCTCCGACGGCAAGTTTTTCTTCGACGCCGATCGCGCCCAGCCGCTGGATGCCTTTGTGGCCAAGCTCGAAACCGTCACCTTTGAGGAACGGCTGGGGTCGATGGCCGCCAAGGTCAAGCGCATTGGCACCGTGGCCGACCACCTCTGCGATCAGCTCAATCTGGGGGCACAGCCCCGCCAGCACATCCGGCGGGCGGTCTACCTCTGCAAGGCCGACCTGGTGACCCAAATGGTGGGCGAGTTCCCCGAGCTCCAGGGGGTGATGGGGCAAAAGTACGCCCTCCACAGCGGCGAACCCGAGGCCGTAGCCACGGCCATTGTGGAGCACTATTTGCCTAAAGGCGCTCAGGATAGCCTGCCCCAAACCCTGGTGGGCCAGGCGGTGGGCATTGCCGATCGCCTCGACACCCTGGTGGGCATTTTTAGCACTGGTCAGCTACCCACGGGGTCCTCTGACCCCTTTGCCCTGCGGCGGGCCGCCAACGCGGTGCTGAATATCATCTGGGCGGCGGGGCTACCGCTCCACCTGGCGCGGCTGCTCGACACCGTGGTCCAAGACTTTGCCCAGGATCCGGCGCTGGCGATCAACGCCCCCGAGGCCCTGCGCACCCAGCTCCACGACTTTTTCCTGCAGCGGGTGCAAACGCTGCTGCAAGACGAGCTGGGGATTGACTACGACCTGGTCAATGCGGTGCTGAGCGAACGGGCCCTCAGCGATCCGCTGGATGTCAAAGACCGCGCTCTGTTTTTGCAGGAGATGCGCCGCAGTGGCCGCATGGACAAGGTGTACGAAACCGTGAACCGGGCCACTCGCCTGGCCGCCCAGGGTACCCTCGACACCCAGCAGCTTGATCCCCACGGCGTTATCGACCCCGCGACCCTGGAAGCCAAGGCTGAGCAAGCCTTCTTCGCCGCGCTCAAGACCCTGGTACCGCAGACCCAGGCCGCCCAGGCCAGCCACAACTACGACCAGCTAGTCGCTGGCCTGGAGCAGGTGGCCCCGGTGGTCAGCGGGTTCTTTGACGGCCCCGACAGCGTGCTGGTGATGGCCGAAGACCCCGCCGTGCGGCAAAACCGTCTCAATCTGCTGGGTCTGCTGCGCAACCACGCCCTGGTACTGGGTGACTTTGGGGCCATCGTCAAGGGATAGCAATGCCATGAAAAACGCCCATGTAATTGGTCTGGGTAAGTCGGGGGTAGCGGCAGCACGGCTGCTGCACCGCGACGGCTGGCAGGTGGTCCTGAGCGATCGCGGCTCTAGCCCGGCCCTAGCCACCCAACAGGAGAGCCTCCGCCAGGAGGGCATTGCGGTGCTGCTCGACTACAGCTTTGTGCCCGACAGCCGCACCAACCTGCTGGTGGTCAGTCCCGGCGTTCCCTGGGACAGCCCGGCGCTGGTGGCCGCCCGGGAAAACGGCCTGGAGGTGATTGGCGAAATGGAGCTGGCCTGGCGGTTTTTGCAGGATCGCCCCTGGATTGGTATTACCGGCACCAACGGCAAAACTACAACCACCGCCCTCACCGCCGCCATTTTTCAGGCCGCGGGGCTCAATGCCCCGGCCTGCGGCAATATTGGCTATGCGGCCTGCGAGCTGGCCCTAGAGCCCACGGTTCCCGACTGGATTATTGCCGAGCTGAGCAGCTACCAGATCGAGGCGGCGGCCACCCTGGCTCCCCAGATCGGCCTGTGGACCACCCTTACCCCCGACCACCTACAGCGGCACCGCACGGTGGAGAACTACGCCCAAGTCAAGGCGACGCTGATGCACCGCTCAGACCTGGCGGTGTTCAACGGCGACGATCCCTACCTGCGTCAGCACATGCCGGCAGCGTTTTCTGCCGCCCACTGGACTAGCGTGGGCGGTAGAGGTGCCATTGCGCCCCTGCGGCCCTGCGCCTACATCGAAGACGGCTGGGTCAAGTTTGAGGCTATCCCTATTGTGCGAGTCGACGCCCTGCGCATGGTGGGCGACCACAACCAGCAAAACCTGCTGCTGGCCGTGACGGCGGCCTGCCTGGCAGAGCTGGATGCCGAGGCGATCGCGGCCGGGGTGGCCAACTTCCCCGGCGTTCCCCACCGGCTAGAGCACATCTGCACCTGGCAGGGCATCGATTTCATCAACGACTCCAAGGCGACCAACTACGATGCTGCCGAGGTGGGGCTGCGATCGGTGGCGGCTCCGGTAGTGCTGATCGCGGGCGGCGAAGCCAAAGAGGGCGATGACACCGCCTGGGTAGAGCGCATCCACGCGCGAGCCGCCACAGTGCTGCTCATTGGCGATGCCGCCCCCCAGTTTGCCCAGCGCCTAGAGACGGCGGGGTACACTGCCTACGAAATAGTTGAAACCCTGGATCGAGCGGTGGAACGAGCAGCTGAGGTCGCCCCCGCCCTGGGAGCCGCAGTCGTGCTGCTCTCCCCCGCCTGCGCCAGCTTTGACCAGTACCCCAACTTCGAGCAGCGGGGTGACCACTTTCGCCAGCTCTGCCAGGAGCGATTTTCGTAGCGCTTTAGCTGCTTCAGCTTAGGTTGAGCCAGCATTCGCAACGCCAAAGTCGGTGTCCACGCGGCCGGTTGATTGGCCTAGACGGCGTTGCTTCATTAAGTTAAGAAAGGACCCGTTGGGGGCCAGCGCCGTTATAAATTAGACTAAAACCATAGTATTCAGGTATAAATTGAGGCAGATGGTGCTTAATCTAAGCCCTGTACCTGGCCCAGGCCAGGCGGCTGCCATCCTCAAGGTTAGCCTCTACCCTGCATTTAGCTACCTGGCACAGCCTCCTCAACACCATGGATAACTCCTCTGATTTCATCGATTTGCCGGCCCTGTCGCCGCCAGCCGCCAGCCCCCCAGAGGCGCGGCCTCTCCGTCGGCCCGTGTCGTTTACCATTGGCGGCGGAGACGACAGTACGGTAGGAACAACCCCGTCCCGCCCCAATCCTACCGAGAGCCCGCAGTCACCCAACCCACCCGCCCACCTGTCCACATTTCCTGTGCAGGGGCCGCCGTCGCATCTGCCCCTGCTGCCCCGCCGCAAACGCCCCACCTTTAGCCGCCACCGCCACGATGCCAACCCAGCCCTGGCAGTCAAGGTGCTCCAGGATATTCAGATGGCCGTAGAAGGCTGGCATCTGGACCTGAGGCAAACGTTGCAGCGCATTCAGGCCCTCTACATGGAAGGGCCCATTGTCGATGGCTGGCTCGAAACCGTAGACGAGCAGCCGGGGGCAGCGGCCCCCTTTGACGCGGCGCTGCTGCGTCACGGCGACCCCCAGGCGCTGTCGGGCTACGTGGAGCGCCTGTGCCAATCCCTGGAGTCGCCGGCTCAACCAACAACTCCCGGCACCGATCTGGGTCGCCCCGGCTATCGCCTTTGCAGCCTCGACTCCGACGGTCGAGTGCAGCACTTTCCCTGCCCACCGGAGCAGTTGTCGACCATTAGCCTGGCCATTGCCCGCCACCAGAAGCTGCGCCAGCTGCTCGACCACAAGCAATTTCTAGAGGCCAAGCTCAAGCGCACCGTAGAGTTGATGACCAGCAGCCGTGACACCCTGGGCATTGCGCCGACCTGTAGTTCAGAGCCCGAACAGCCCCTAGAATGACCCAGCTGAGTAGACTATTGCTCTGCGGCACAAGTCGGCCAACTATTCCTGAAACCTGGCACCTAGCACCCAAAACCCGCTGAATGCTACCAGCCCCAGGTGCCAGGATCGCCTTTAAAGGGGCCAACGATGTCTGAGGTAATCCACCCGCCGTAGAAGTCGCCGGGCTGAGACTGCACTAGCTCATCGTCCAGGTAGCAGGCCTCCATGCGGCCGGGGTAGACGGCAATGTAGTTGGCAATGCCCTGGAACGCCTCCGTCGGCTGGGGGTAAGCCCATGCGGCCTGTTCGGCGCGCTGAGCAGCCGGGTCTAGCCCATCGCCCACGGCGATTGTGAAATACACCGCCATCCCCTTCCACTCGCACAGGGTCGAGCGGGGTACCGGCTGAAAGTACTGCATCTGCACATCCTCGGGCGGGATGTAGTAGGTGGGCGGGTGGCTGGTTTCTAGCACCCGCTTAGCGCGCCGCGAGTCGGCAATCACCACGCCGTTGAACAGAACCCGAACGCGGCGAGTCGAGTCTTCGAGCCGAGGCGGGCGGGGGTAGTCCCACACAGATTCTTGGCCAGGGCCGGGGGAAGTGCGGTTGGGGGGAGAGAACATACAGCTATAAAAACTAATACAGTATTGGCATTAGCCAATACTGTATTAGTTTTCTCCCCTACTGGCCCTGCCACTGTCGAATCTCCTGCTGAGCCTGGTCGTAGGCGCTGGTGCCGGGGGGTACTAAGCCAGCGGCAGAGATGGCGCCGGGTAGCTGACCATCGGCGGCACGGGCGCGGGCAATGGCGAGAATATCGCGGCTCCACTGGTCGATGCGATCTTGGGCGATCGCAGACTCAGGATAGTCAGGGGGGATTTGCTGGACAATCGCGATCGCGGTCTGAAACGAGGTCGCCTGGTCGGGTTGTAAAACGCCCTGGGCTTCCTGCAGCAGACGGCGGTTGACGCGGCGCTGCTCCCACTGCTGAATGCGAGCCTGAGCCTGCCCCCGGGTTTCACCCTGGTCTTCGGGCACCAGCCGGGCGGCGCTGATGGCCCCTTCCAGGTCACCGGAGGCGGCGCGCCCCTCGGCTAAATCGACAATCACCTGGCTCCAGCGGGCAATATCGGCCTGGGCCTGGTCGTAGGCTGAGTCGCCCACGGGCACCTGGCGGGCCTGCTCAATGGCGTCGTTAAACAGCGACGCCGACACCGGCTCAATCAGCCGACGGGCCTGGTTGAGGGCAGCTTCTCCAGACAGGCCAGCGTTGGCATAGCCGATTTCGGCCTGATTCACCAGGGCCTGGTAGTCTACAGGGCGCTCGACCTCGGGTATTTGGTTGAGCCAGACCAGCGCTTCGCCAAACTGGCGCTGCTCTAGGGCCGTTCTGGCGCGGGCCAGGGCTTCGGCCCCGCTCACCGCCGTACCTGGAAACAGCGGCTCTCTCCCGTTAGCGTCGTCACTGGGGGCGGGCAGTGGAGCGATCGGCTCAGCAGGCGGTTCGTCGGGGGTCGGGGGGGCAGGGTCTGCCGGAGCCGAGGTATCGGGGGCCTCAGCCTGCTGTCGGCCTAAAAAGCTGTCCTGGTTGCGCCAGAGCACCCCTATCAACAACAGCAGCCCTGCCGCCACCAGGCCCCATTGCCACCAGGCCCCTGGCACAGTGCTCGGATCTGCGGTGGAGCGGGGCGGCGATGACTCGACGCTGGGCAGCTCTCCTGGGGGCAACAGTTCCATCTCTGGCGGCTCCGGTGCAGGCCGCTGTCCCAATGGCCCACCGGGGGCCAGGGCCAGGGGCCGGGGGGCGGGCTGAAGGGCGGCTGGCGCTGGGGCGCTGGGGCGCAGCAGGGGCAGCCCTGAGTCGACCGGATCTGGGAGAGAGCCATCCAGCTCCGGCTCCGGCGACACCCCTACAGGCATTTTTCCCACCAGGCTGGGGGGCACAAGCATGGCGTACTGCTGGCCGGAGGGCAGCACCGCTACGGGGTTTTGCACCGGCCGCCAGTGGTGCTGACAGAGTTCGGGCACGCGATCGCGCAGGTAGTCGACCAGCTGCGCCAGGGTCAGACAGCCGTGGAACCGCATGCCCTCGATCAGGGCTTCGGTAAATAGGCCGTGGCGCACCGCCAGGGTCTCTTGAGAAAACTGGTCGGGCTGGCACGAGAGCACCAGGGGGATAGCCAGGCCCTGGGCCAGAGCCATCGACTGAGCCCCCAAACCCTGGCTATCGGGGGTCACCGCCAGGGCGCTCTGGGGCCGATTCATATCGAGCATGACAATGGACTGTCGCTGACCGCCCTGGGCCAGGCGGTTGAGCAGGGCTTCCACCAAAATGCCGGTTTGCTCAAGGCGGTTGGGGTCAGCGTCGATGGGCAGCAGGTAGTCTTGCCCCTGCCACTGCACCCCGTAGCCGCTAAAGAAAAACCACACCGTGTCTTCAGGGCCAGCGCGATCGCAGCTCTGGGCCAGTCGTTGCAGCAGCACCTCGCGGGTGGGAGCCGCCGCCCCCTGGTACACCATGGGCGAAATGTCCGTCAGCAGCGAGCAGTACTCGGCGGGCAGCCCTACCTCATTGACCAAAAAGTCGCGCAGTTCAAGGGCGTCGAACTGGGCATACATCAGGGGCTGAAGCGATTGATATTGATTGATACCGACAATAACGGGCCAGTGGCTTGCCATGCCTTTTGGATGCCTCCGGGAGGTCTGAGGTGGGGGATAAAATTCACCTGCCATAGTAGCGCCTGCACGGCCAAACGGAAGCCAAGGCCAGCGATCGCGGCCCACAACAATTCTCTATTGACGATTGACGGCGCTATCGCTAGAGTTAAGGCACTTTTTGGCATCCTGCGGGGATGTGTGGAGCAACCGGCCATGAACGTCTTTTCGCGATTGAATGCAGGGCGCGATCGCCAGCCCCAAGCCTCTTTGGGGGCGCGCCTGGCCCTAGCCGTCCTAATTGGCCTTGGGAGCGCGACGGCACCGGCACTGGTGGCCCCGCCCGTAGCCCAGGCCTACACGTCACGGGTCAACCTCTATGTCGTCCGTGAGCAGGGCGAAAGCTTTGACACCCTGGTGCGGCGCTCTGAAATCATTGCCCGCGCCGCCGTTCAGCGCAGTTTTGATGCCGATGTGCTCATGACCGATGTCATTGTCACGGTGATTGGCGACAACCAGGGCGTGGCCGTGCCCATTTTGACGGTGCCGGTTAGCCGTGGCGAGTGGCGACTACGGCCCGATGTCACCCAGTGGGCCAACTACTTCGAAGCCGCTAGGTACCTGGTAGACGATCAGCCCGCGGCGCCACTTTAAGGACAAGATTGCGTAGATTGGCCATCTTGCCCTATGCTTAGAAGGTTGTGAACTATTAACTATTGCTGTCATGGCGGTTCCCAAGAAGAAAACCTCCAAACAAAAGCGTGACCAGCGTCGCGCCACCTGGAAGCGCACTGCAGCGCTACAGGCCAAGAAAGCTATGTCCATGGGCAAATCGGTGCTTACCGGTCGGTCTACGAGCTTCATCTATCCCAACGACGAAGAGGATGACGACGAGTAAGTCGTCGTTATTTCCTTTTTATTTAGGAGAGGCTCCCTTCGGCGTTGCCTAGGGAGAGCTGGCTTGGAATACTACTTTTTGTAAGCAGGATAGAGCGTCTGTCCTGCTTTTTAAGTTAGTTTGGCGGCAGAATCTTCCATTCTGTCACTACCATGAACCAGCTCGACTCCAATCCAGAATCCCGCATGTGGGCCATGCTCGCCCATCTCAGCGCGCTCTCCGGCTTTGTGATTCCCCTCGGCAACATTGTTGGCCCCCTAGTCATCTGGCTAATTAAGCGCGATGAAATGTCGTTTGTCTCCGATCAGGGCAGAGAAGCGCTCAATTTCAATATCTCTATGACCATCTACATGATGGTGGCTGGGGTACTTATTTTTGTGCTGATCGGAATTCCGCTGATGATTGTGCTGGGCATTGCCTGGCTAGTGTTGACTATCCTGGCGGCGGTCAAGGCCAATGAGGGCGTGGCTTATCGCTACCCCCTTACCCTGCGGCTGGTGAAGTAGGCGTTGACCCCTCAAAGTCATCAATGCCTCAAATAAAGGGGCGAACCTCTGGCACCAGGGGCGATCGCGGTGCCGTGGGAGGGGTTTGAATGCGCGGCAGCTCCACCGGTTCCTGCGGCCCTGGCGGCTCTGCGTTGGGTTGAGTGG
>DASQNN010000033.1:0-2588 GCA_035644955.1 Nodosilinea sp.
GAGCGGTGTGGCTATGGCAACGACACGGCAAAATTTCAGACGGCGCTGAAGACGGCCTGTAGTGACATGAATGTCAACATTGAGGGTCTTTCCGATTTAGAAGACGATGCGCCCGCTGCGGTGCGTGCCCAACGGGGCATGGAAGTAGCCCCGGATACGCCCAGCGAACTGTAGGTAATACTCAGGCCCGATCGTCCCATGGGCGATCGGGCCTGTAGACCGCTAAACCTGGGTGAACACATGGCGCTGGGTCAGGCGATCGAGCTGCTTCACCAGCAGGCTGAGGAACAGGCCCACGTCAGTGACGACCCCGATAGACTCCAGCGAGCCGCGATCGGCCAGCTTAGTCACCACGGCGGGGTTGATATCGACGCACACCATCTTCACCCCGGCGGGGGTCATGTTGCCGACGCCGATGGCGTGGAGCATGGTTGACAGCATGAGAATCAGGTCGCAGCCCTCGATCATGCGGGCGTAGTCGGCCTGGGCCTTGAGCAAGTCCATTTGGGTGTCGGGCAGGGGGCCGTCGTCGCGAATGGAGCCAGCCAGGGAGAAGGGCACGTCGTGCTTGACGCACTCGTAGAGAACGCCACGGGTGAGCACGCCCTGCTCGACGGCGTTGGCAATGCTGCCGCAGCGGCGAATGGAGTTGATCGCCCGCAGGTGGTGGCGGTGCCCCCCCCGCACCGAGGTGCCCTGCTTCATGTCGACGCCGAGGGAGGTGCCGAGCATAGCCTGCTCAATGTCGTGGACCGCGATCGCATTGCCCCCCAGCAGCGCCTGCACGTAGCCCTCGCGAATCAGCCGCCCCAGATGGTCGCCGCCGCCGGTGTGGATCACCACCGGACCAGCCACCACGGCCACCTTGCCGCCCTGGTCGCGCAGACGGCGCAGATCCCACGCCACCTGTTCCACAATCAGCTCTACCCGGCGCTCGCTCGAAACGCCCGAGCCCATAAAGCTAAACTCTTCGGTGGTGGCGGCGGCACGGCTGCGGTCTTTGGGGCTGCGCACGCTGCGAATGCCGTCGTAGCCGACAATCACCTGGTCGCCCACCGCCAGGTCGCGCAGCAGCTTGCAGTTGGCCACCGGCTCAGACTCTGATACCACCTCTGGCACCACAATCACGCCATCCATGCGCTGGCCCTGCACCCGCACCCACTGGCCCCGCACCCGCACCTCGGTGGGGTAGATGGTCGAGCTGTAAAAGTCGTCGGGGGCGACCCCAGCTTGGGTAATGGTGACCAGGTGGGCATCCTGCTGTTCCTCGGGCAGGGCTACCGCGCCAAGGTCGATCAGCTGGGCCATGATCTCATCCATCACCTCGCGATCGGGGGCCGAGACGCGAATTTCGGCCGACGAGGTGCTCTGGCGCTGCTCGCCCAGGTCAAAGTTGAGCACCTGAAAACTGCCGCCACCCTCCATCACCAGGTCGAGTGCCCGGCTGACCAGGCCCGAGTCGAGCAGGTGGCCGGTCATGGTCACGGTGCGAGCAATGATGCCCTTCTCTCCGACCGGTTCGGGGTGCAGGGGCTCGGTGACGCGCAGGGTGAGGCACTTGGCTGCCCCCCCTGCTTTCAAAAACTCGGTCAGCTCGGTTTCGACCACCTCAAAGCCAGCATCGGCCAGCTGCGCCTTCAGCTCATCGCTGGCCTTGTTCATGATCACGGTGCGATCGATGTTCACCGAGTTGCAGGCAAAGTTGACGGCGTCGGGCTCGTCGATGGCAATCCGCTTTTCGGGCGGTACCCGCATCTCGATCAGCCGGTTGGAGTAGGCGTCGAAGGCAGGGGGGTAGTAGAGCAGGTAGCCGCCAGTGAGGGGGCAAAAGCAGGTGTCGAGGTGATAAAAGCGCTCGTCCATCAGGTGCAGTGACAGCACCTCAATGTTGAGCCACTGGGCCACCAGCCCGTGGGAGTCTAGCTCAGTGCGGAAGCCGTAGCCCGCCCACAGCCAGCGCCCCTCGCGATCGAGCAGGGCATCGCCTGCACCCTCGAAGGGCAGATCGGGGGGGAGGGTATATACTTTGTGCCCCTGGGCCTCAAACCACTCTTTAAAGAAAGGCTCTTCGCCCTGGCGCTCGGGGTGCAAAAAGCGGCTCAGCACTACCTGGTTGCCCAAGATCAGGCCGGCGTTGGCGGTAAACACCATGTCGGGCCAGCCCTGCTGGGGCTTGACCAGGTCAACATCGGCGCGATCGGCAATGGTCTGGTAGAGGCCCTGCCACTGCTCTTGGGCCGTTTCTAGCGACGAGCGGTGAATGTTGCCCTCCATCCAGGGGTTGATCACATAGTCCACCTCGTAGTGGTGGGGGGCACACATGAGAAAGCGAATGGAGGAGGTCATAGGAAGATGCCGACGTTAAGGAAGGGGAGGAATCAATTCAGACGGGCTGGGCAACGCGGCCCCTAGCCAAGGGGCACTCATACAAAAGAGCACTGAGGGTCAGCCTTCCATTTTAAGCCCTCAGCGCCGTCAGATGATTGAGTTGTCAGGAGTTCTGTAGATTGCGATCGCGATCGCCGCGCCTACTGCCCAGCGGGCAAATCGGTAAAAAAGTGGGCCTCGGTAAGGCGGTTGTTGGTGAT
>DASQNN010000034.1:0-8459 GCA_035644955.1 Nodosilinea sp.
CGTAACCAAACTGCCGGGCAGCAAGCCCAGAAAGTTGATCCACACCTGGCGTTTGAATAGCTCCATTGTAAGCGATGGTCTTTGGCCCCATAGACCTGGTTATTGTAGTTGAGGCTAGTGAGCGGGAGGTGAGGGCGATGGGGAAGGTGGGGAAAAGAGGGAGCGGATTAGATTAAGCCACTTAAACGCAATGGGAGAAATAATCGCTACTGTAATCAGCAGTACAATATCCACTGGTTTGCTGGCGGTCTTAAACCCATGATCGAAGTTGAGCACCTGAGTAAGACCTACGGGTCTACCACGGCCATTCAAGACATCACCTTTGGGGCACAGCCTGGGGAGATCCTGGGATTTTTGGGGCCGAATGGGGCGGGGAAAACCACCACTATGCGCATTTTGGCGGGCTATCTGCCAGCCTCCGAGGGCACCGCCCGAGTGGCGGGGTACGACGTGCATACCGACTCGATGGCGGTGCGGCAGCGGATTGGCTATCTGCCCGAGTCGCCGCCGCTATACCCCGACATGACGGTGCAGGGCTTTCTCAACTTTGTAGCCAAAATTAAGGGCGTGCCCTCAGACCTGCGCCAGCAGCGGGCCGACATTGCGATGGATCACTGCGGCCTACGGGATAAGCGCAAGGTGCTAATTCGCAAGCTGTCGAAGGGCTACCGGCAGCGGGTGGGCATTGCCCAGGCCATCATCCACGACCCGCCGGTAATTATTTTGGATGAGCCTACGGTGGGATTGGATCCGCGCCAGATCAACGAGGTGCGGCAGCTGATTAAGGGGTTGGCGGGGAGCCACACCATCATTCTCTCCACCCACATTCTGCCGGAGGTGAGCATGACCTGCGATCGCGTCACCATCATCAACCGCGGCCAGGTTGTGGCCACCGATACTCCCGATAACCTCACCACCCGCCTCTCCGGTGAGGCTGCCTTTGAGCTAGAAATCAAAGGCGATGTGGATACCGCTCAGCGGCTTCTGAACGAATTGCCCCCAATCCGCCAAGTGGCTTTGCTGGGGCCTGAGCACCTGCCGGAGTATCACCATCGTCTGCGCGTAAGTGCAGAGGCCGATCGCAACCTGGGAGCTCTGATATCCTCGGCTCTCGTTAGCGCTGGGCTCGAACTCCACGAACTCCGCCGTCAGCAGGCCACCCTCGAAGACGTCTTCCTCAACCTCACCACCACCGAACCCGCCATCACTACCCCAGCACCGTCCGCCGCTGAAACACTACCCGCCCGCGAAACAACCCCCGAACAATCCGAAGCTTAACCATTTTGGATTTTGGATGTCCCCCTAATCCTCCTCACCTACCTCATCCCCCCATCTACCCATCCACTCTCCCACTCTCCACCCCATGACCCTTCTCTTCAAAAACATCCTCGCCATTTACCAGCGGGAGTTGCAAAGCTACTTTGCCTCGCCCTTGCCCTACATCATTGCCGCCGTGTTTTGGCTGCTGGGGGGTTTCTTTTTAGTCGCCATTCTGCTGGGCCCCCAGGGCATTTTGGCCCAAGCCGCCATGGCCGACCAGGCGGTGCAGATGGGGCTACCGCCCTCGCCGCCCTTTGATGTGGCCTACGAGTTCAACAAAGCCTATGTGGGCCTGCTGGGGTCGCTGTCGATGTTTGTGCTGCCGATGCTGTCGATGGGTCTCTACGCCGACGAGCGCAAGCAGGGCACCCTGGAACTGCTTGCCACCTCGCCGGTGACCAACTGGGCCGTGGCCCTGGGTAAGCTGCTGGCGGTGGTGAGCTTTTACATTGCCATGGTGCTGCCGTTGATGATCTGCCAGGCGGTTGCGCTGGGGGAGGCCAATCCGCCCACCGGGTCGGGGGTGTTTTTGCTCTCTCACCTCGGGCTGGTGCTAATGGCCGCTAGCGTACTGGCGCTGGGCATGTTCATTTCGTCGCTGACCGAGAGCACGGTGCTAGCGGCGATTATGACCTTTGCGCTGATCTTGCTGCTGTGGCTGGTGGATGCCGTAGCCCAGGGGCTGCCGGGAGTGCTGGGTCAGGCGATCGCCCACCTGTCCCTTCTGAAGCACTTTACCGACTTCACCGAGGGCATTTTTGACACCGGCGGTCTGGTGCTGTTTCTTTCCTTCATTGGGTTGGGGCTATACCTCACCGCCCAGTCCATCGAAACCCTTCGGTTCCAGCGGTCCTAAAGCTCTAGCAATCCATTCAACGTGCAGCAGGTTAGTAGTAGCGGGTTATGGCGATGAAATCGTTTGCGGCCTACCAAAAGTATTTGAAATACCTTGCTCTGCCGGGTTTAGCCCTGATGACAGCGGGTTTGATAGCCGGCATTGTGGCCGGGTGGACGCTGCTGCCGGCGGGGCTGCTGGTGGGCGGCATCGGTCTGCTGCTGCTGGGGCTGGTATTGGGCAACCAGGGACAGGGGCGGTTTTGGGCCCAGCGTTCTACCGAGGCAGGGGCTAACGCGCTGGTCTCTGCCCTGGCGGTGCTGGCCATTTTGGGTCTGGTGAATTTTCTGGCCGTGCGCTACGCCAGTCGCGTAGACCTGACTGAGAACCAGCTGTTTACCCTCGCGCCCCAGTCCCAGGAGGTGGTGCAGTCCCTCGAAAACCCCACCCGCATCGTCATTTTTGACCCCCTGCCCAACCCCCAAGATCGGCAGCTGCTCGAAAGCTACCGCCAGGCCGGGTCGCAGTTTACCTTCGACTACGTCAACCCCTACAACGACCCCCGCCAGGCCCAGGAGTTTGGGGCCACCCAGACGGGCATGGTGTTTTTAGAAAGTGGGGCCAACCGGCGCTTTTTGCAGAATGTCAGCCCCACGGAGCGGCTGTCGGAGCGATCGCTGACCAATGCGCTGGACCAGGCGGCGAGCGATCGCCCCCTCACCGTCTATTTCACCCAGGGCCACCAGGAGTTTGCCATCGACGGCAGCGACACCGGCTTTTTACAAGCCGCCACCGCCCTCGAAGACAAAAGCGCCGTGGTGCAGCCGCTAGATCTCTCGCAAACTAGTTCAGTGCCCAACGATGCCAGCGTGGTGGTGGTAGCTGGCCCCGCCGCCGAGTTCTTTGACGCCGAAGTCAACGCTCTGCAAACCTACCTAAACGGCGGCGGCAGCCTCATGCTGCTGATCGACCCACGCACCAGCCCCGGCCTCGACAGTTTACTCGACCCCTGGGGCGTAACCCTCGACGATCGCATTGTGCTCGACACCTCGGGCACGGGCCAGCTGGTTGGCCTTGGCCCTGCGGCTCCCCTCGTTACCGACTACGGCGACCACCCGATCACCCGCGACTTTCGCGGCGGCCGCTCCTTCTTTCCGCTGGTGCGGCCGGTAAATATCGAAGAGGTGGCGGGGGTAACGGCGGTGCCCCTGCTGCAGAGCAATCCCCAAAGCCGCGCCGAAGCCCTCTCCACCGCAGGGGAGCTACAGTTCGACGAAAACGCGCCCCCCTCTGGCCCTTACACCCTTGGGGTGGCCCTTAGCCGCCCGATCGCTGGGGCCACCGCCTCTGAAGGCGAACCGTCGCCGGAGTCGCGGTTGGTCGTTATTGGCAACGCCACCTTTGCCACCGATGGGCTGTTCGAGCAGCAGCTCAACGGCGATGTTTTTCTCAACGCGATCAGCTGGCTGGGGCAACAGACCGATGCCACCCTGTCGATTCGGCCTAAAGAGGTCACCAACCGCCGCATTACCCTGACGGTGCAGCAGCAGATTGGCCTGGGGGTTTTTGCTCTGCTGGTGCTGCCGGTTATCGGCCTGGGCCTGGCAGTGCTGATGTGGCTGCGGCGGCGCTAGGCCTCCTGGCGGGGTTTGGTCTGGGGGTCTTTGCCCTGCTGTAGCTTGATAGTGCAAATGCACCACAGTATCATAGGGGGGCTGACCCGCAGGCTCCCCTATGGCCATTGTTTCTTCTCACACCCCCGACGACTCGGCCAAGCCCAAGGGGGCCAAGCCTAAACCGTCGCCACCGCCCGCCGAAGACGCCGCGCTGCAGCCCTTGCTCTCCCTCGTTAAGGGTGGGGAAGTGCAGCCCGAAGATTTGGGGGATGCTGGCACTGCGCCAGCCCCTGCTGCCACTGCCCCCGAAGACAGTCTGCGCCCCCAGCGGCTGCAAGACTACATTGGTCAGGCTTCTCTCAAGGAGGTGCTGGGCATTGCCATTCAGGCGGCCCAGTCGCGGCAAGAGCCCCTCGACCATCTGCTGCTGTACGGGCCGCCGGGGCTGGGCAAAACCACCATGGCACTAATTCTGGCTCAGGAGATGGGGGTGACCTGCAAAATTACCACGGCCCCTGCCCTAGAGCGCCCCCGCGACATCGCCGGGCTGCTGGTAAATCTCAAGGCCGGCGACGTGCTGTTTATCGACGAAATTCACCGCCTGCCCCGGGTGACAGAAGAAATTCTTTATCCGGCGATGGAAGATTCGCGGCTGGATATCACCATTGGTAAGGGGCAGTCGGCCCGCACCCGCAGCATTCCGCTGTGCCCGTTTACGCTGGTGGGGGCAACAACGCGGGTGGGAGCGCTGAGTTCGCCCCTGCGCGATCGCTTTGGTCTGATCCAGCGGCTGCGGTTCTACGAAATCGATGAGCTAACCCCCATTGTGCTGCGCACCGCGGAGGTGCTGAAAACCCCCATTGAACCCGCCGGGGCCGAGGAGATTGCCCGCCGCGCCCGAGGCACCCCCCGCATTGCCAACCGTCTGCTGCGGCGGGTGCGTGACTACGCCGAGGTCAAGGCCGCAGGGCCGATCACCGCCACCCTGGCCGCCGAAGCCCTAGAGCTCTTTAACGTCGATCCCTGCGGCCTCGACTGGACCGATCGCCGCCTGCTATCGGTCATGGTTGAAAATTTTGGCGGTGGCCCCGTGGGCCTCGATACCATGGCTGCCTCCACCGGTGAAGACTCCCAAACCATTGAGGAAGTTTACGAGCCCTACCTGCTGCAAATTGGCTACCTGCAGCGCACCCCGCGAGGGCGGGTGGTGACCCCTGCCGCCCGCCGCCACCTGGGGTACGATGAGGCGCTGCCAGGCGACGGCAGCCAGATGACGCTGTTGTAAGTGGGGGTGGGCTAGGGCGCAGGGGCTCGGCTCGTTGCGCTGGTTCTGCAGCCAGGCTTGTCACCGCAGCCGTGGTCAGTTTTTAGGCCATCCGCTCGTTCAAAGAGACCACCACTTCCCGTTCCACCGGCAGATCAATAATGGCCTGCATGAGGTTGGTCTGATTTAGGTTGGCCCCCGATAGGTCGGTGCCCAGCAGGTTAGTGCCCAGCAGGTTGGCCCCGCTTAGGTCGGCGTTAGCTAGGCAGGCTCCCCAGAGGTCGGCATGCATGAGATTGGCCCCCGCTAGGTTAGCTCCGCTGAGATCTACCCCAGTTAGCCTTGCCCCGCTCAGGTCGGCCCCCCACAGCGACGCCCCCGGACCCATATGGTACAGGGTTTCGGGCACTTGAAACCCTCGGGGAAACTGGGTGCTGTCAGAGTAGAGCGCTCCGTCTAAATTGGTGTTGGCCAGTTGACACCCCCGCAGGTTGGCCCCAATTAGGTTCGCCTGGTGCAGGTTGGCCCCGCGCAAATCGGCCCCGCGCAAATCGGCCAGCATGAGCGTGGTCTGCCGCAGATCAGCGTAGCGCAGGTCGCTGTCGCCCAGGAGGGCGCTGAGCAGGTTGGCCTTTTTCAGCACGGCACCAAACAGTTGGCTATTGACCAGCAGCGCTCCACTCAGGTCGGCAGCGGTTAGATCAATGCCGCCGAGGTCGCGTTCCCGCAGGTCTTTGGTCGCTAGGGCTGCCCCCGGCTCGATCTTCCACATGCGGGCCTGGCTTGGGCTAAACCCCCTAGGAAACTGGGTTTGAGCATTGTACAACGCCCCCTCTAGGCGAGCGGCATCAAGGTCCGCCCCGGTGAGCACGGCCTGCCGCAGGTCAGCCCAGCGCAGATCGGCCCCGGTTAGATTAGCGTCGCTAAACTGAGCCTCCTTGAGGTTCGCGCGGCGAAAGTTGGCCTGGGTGAGATTGGCTCCCCTAAAGTTAGCGCCCCCAAAGTCAACTTTGGCCAGGCTCCAGTGGTTGAGGTCGGCTCCGGCTAGATTGATGCCGGTAAAGTCTCGCTCCCCTTCCACAAAAGCGGTCCAAAGATTTTCTAGCGTTTTGAGATTCATGCTGGTGTACTGGTCAAAACTGCCTACGAACATAGTTAGCGATTGGCTGATGTTTGCCTATGGGGCTTTCGCCCCTAACGGACGGCCAACCGTCCTGACCAGGGCATGACCTGCTGTGGGGGCTCAGGCTCGTGCACCCATACCACGTAGCCGCTGTCATCCCAGGTGGCGATCGCTTTTTTACCCTGCTGCTGGAGCTGTTGCACCAGTCCTCGCGCTTTGTCGAGGTTGGGACGGTTGCGGTAGTAGCGGTAGTAGTTGCCCTCTAGGGCTAGGGCCAGGCAGTGGCCCTGGTCGACCCCTTGAATGTGGTACAGATTATGGTCGTCTAGGGCTGTAGGGAGTAGCCCTGCCTCCCTGGGGGCTGGCTCTTCGGGGTTGGTTGCGGCAGACGTGTTAAGTAGACTGGCCCAGTCTAGGAGGGGGGCAGAGCAATCGCTGGTGGTGGCCAATGCCGCCTCTGCACCGGCGGTTTCTGCAGGGGCCTCGGAGGTGGCATAGTCTATATCGACGGGGTCAGCTAGCGGGCGATCGCTGTCTGTCGATAGGGCCTCACGGAGTAGGCTCTGGCGACGCTGCGATCGCCCCTGGCGCGATCGCATGGCTTCGGCCGTGCCAATGCCAATCGCCACGCTCGATAGAATGGCAAAGCCAATGTAGCGAATCGAAAATTCCTTGTGCTGATGGGTGACGAGGGCCGAGTCAACCCAGCGGCTGAGGGGCTCGGGCAGGTGAGCAGAAACCCGCACGGCGTGGTCAGAGGCCAGGGGCCAGGTCAAGGCCGCAAACCCAGTGCTGGAGGCTAGCAGGGCCGGTAAAACAATACGGCGGAAGGGTGAATCATCCATAACAGAGAACACATTGAGGTGAGCAAGCCACCCCTGGGAAGATCTCCTACAGAATAAGCAATAGACCCACAAGAAACTACGAACTATCCGTGGTTACTCTGTGATACTTTGATGAATCCTTGCGGCCGTCTCCGTATTAATACGGGCAATGCGGAGCTGCTCAGAAACATTTTGCCCTCCTTCACAAAAATAGGTCGGCCCCCACCACAACTTGATGCTGGTGCTCCTGATCGCTTACGGCAGCTCTGAGTATTGGAGGGCAACCTCTCTTAACCGGCTTTCCGGCCTAACCTATGCGGTGGAATATCTTAGTTAGCCTATTGGTGCTGTTAACGGCGGTTACTCCGACCGCGCTGCGGGTGGCACGGGAGCAGCTCAGTCGCTACCAACCCCTAGAAGCGGCTGCGGAGGTAACCACAGAAACCATGGCTACGGCGCGATCGGCGATCGCACCCGCCGAGACCCGCTGTCAGCAGTGCGACCTGGCGGCCGCTGACCTCAGTGGCCAAGACCTCAGCCGCAAAAATTTTCGCGGGGCCAACCTGGCCGAGGCCAACCTCACCGGTACCCAGCTGATCAACACTGTGCTGCACGGGGCTAACCTCACCCAGGCCAACCTGCATCAGGCCAACCTGCAGGGGGCCGACCTCTCAGCTGCCACTCTGGTTCAAGCCGACCTAAGCCAGACTCAAATGCTCCATGCCAGCCTACAGCAGGCCAATCTCACCAGCGCCTCCCTCACCCAAGCCGAACTGCGCGATGCTGCGCTGTGCTCAGCTCAACTGCAGGGGGCCGACCTCTCAGAAGCCAGTCTCTACGGAGCCATTGTGCGTCAGGCCAATCTATCCAACGCCGATCTGCGCGGGGCAGACCTGCGCTATGCCGACCTCTACGAGGCCGACCTCACCAACGCCAACCTCACCGGGGCCCGCCTAGAGTTTGCCACCATGCCAGACGGCAGCACCTACAACCAGGGCTACGTTCGGCCCATCAACCCCTCCCAGGGCTGCACGCCCCCTGGTGCCGATAGCGTGGCTGAGCAGCCCTCTCCCTAAACTACAGCCGTGGCCGCTAGCGCTTTGACCCCGGACACCATCTCATCAGTCGTGAACCCGCTCACTAGCCCCGCTGGTTGAGCAATGTTGCCCGTGCACTCATCCTAGGGTTTGGACGTCAAGCGCCCTGCTTTTGCCAGGGTGACTTTAAAAGGCAGGGCCAGTCCTGGTGTCATTGAAAGTTAACGATGCGGGCAAAGCTGTCGGGCTCTAGGCTCGCACCCCCCACCAGAGCACCGTCGATCTCTGGCTGGTCCATTAGCTCATCGACATTGCTCGGTTTGACCGAGCCACCGTACTGAATGGTGACATCGGGATTTTTTAGCAGCTTGCGAATGCCGCCGATCACTTGGTTAGCGTCAGCGGCTTCGCAGGTGTCGCCGGTGCCGATCGCCCAAATG
>DASQNN010000035.1:0-2985 GCA_035644955.1 Nodosilinea sp.
GGCGCGAGGCCGTAGGCTTTCAAGTTGTCGCCCTCGATCACCACGACCCCCAGGGCCGTCTTGACGTAGATTTTGCCTTCGCGGGTACAGACTACTGATGCTAGGGCTGGGCTGGCAATGGGTTGGGGGGCCGGGGCCGGCAGGACTGCTGCCTCTACCTTCGCCGCCGGGGCCGGCTCCACCTTTGCCGCTGGCGATGCCCAAACCTGGGTCTTCTCCGGCTCTTCAGCCGGGTCTTTCTCAAGCCACACCATCATGTCGCCGCCCTGATGAACGGTCTCTCCCCGCAGCGTCTCAATGTAGAGAGTGCCGCTGTTGACGGCAATCTCACGGATGGGGTACCACTGGTTTTGGGTCAGCACAAATAGGTCGAGCTGCAGGTTGCGCTGGCGCAGACGGCCAACGCTCATCCACCAATGCTTCCAAAGCTGGCGGGCCTCGGTGTAGTTAATGCGATAGCCCTGGGGAATCGGGGAGTAGGTGTAGCACAACACCTGGCTGTCTAGACCCTGGCCCACGGGCATAAACTGGTGGTCGATTAAAATTTGGTGCAGCACATCGGTGTAGTCGGTGCTGCGGCGCACCTCGATACGGGGGGGAATGGCAGCATCGTAGGCAGTGGCGAGCAGTAGGCCTTTCCGGCCCAGAAGCTGGCGCAGGTTGTTGGCGGGCTGAACTCGAAGAGACTGGTTTGCTTCTAGGATGGCATCTCCTGAAACAAACCATTGCATCAGGGTCAAATCGTCAAGGGAGGTCATATCAAAAACGTCGCAAGGAGCGTGACAAGGGCTCGGACGTGGGTCTACCCAAACCGCGATCGCCTCAAAACCATCAGCTATCGTCCGTTTATTAATCCCACCTGGTGGAACCGGGGAGCCATCACCCCAGGTTTCGCAGGTTAACGAATCAAATTGCAACAGATCTACATGGTTTTTTGTTGATCATCACAAACAGGTCAGGGCGCAAGGGATGGAGAAAGTTCTGCCGAGGCATGGAACCAGCTCAAAAGGCCGTTGGCTAGCCGGTAGAACTTTGCAGGCCAGTTAACCGACCCAGTTTGGCGCTTGGAGCAAGCTACTTAGGACGATGGAACTTACAGCCAGGGGGCAGCGCTACGCCAGCCAGCCTTGAAAATCTCGGTATAGTTAAGGAGAGATTGAACCCGGTAGTGCTATGACGGCAACAGTCAGCAGACAGGATGGGTTTTTAGAGACCAACGGCGTGCGCCTGCACTACGTCACCCAGGGGCAGGGGCCGCTGATGCTCTTTTTGCACGGCTTTCCAGAATGTTGGTACTCGTGGCGGCACCAGCTCGACTACTTTGCCGCCCACTACACCTGTGTAGCGCTAGACCTGCGGGGCTACAACGACAGCGATAAGCCCGAAGGGCTAGAGGCCTACCGGCTCAGTGTTTTAGTAGAAGATGTGCGAGGCGCCATTGGGGCACTGGGCTACGAGCGGGCTATCGTAGTGGGTCACGACTGGGGCGGTGCGATCGCCTGGGCCCTAGCCGACACCTACCCCGAATGGCTAAGTTCCCTGATCGTCATGAATATTCCCCACCCGGCCAAGTTTGTCGAGGGGTTGCGCACCCCCCAGCAGCTCCTGCGCAGCTGGTATATTGGGGCCTTTCAGCTGCCGCTGCTGCCCGAGCTGCTGCTACAGGCTGGCGACTACTGGGTGATCGAGCAAGCCCTACGGGGAATGGCTGTCGATAAAACCACCTTCAGCGATGCCGATCTGCGCATTTATAAAACCGCCGCCGCCAAACCCGGTGCCCTCACCGCCATGGTCAACTACTACCGGGCCTTCGCCTTGAGTGGCGAGTGGCAGCGGTCCTGGAGAGTGCTCGACACGCCCACCCTGCTGATCTGGGGCGAAGACGATGCCGCCCTCGGCAAAGAACTCAGCTTTGGCACCGAAGCCTACGTGCGCGACTTACAACTGCGCTACATTCCCCAGTGCAGCCACTGGGTACAGCAAGAACGGCCCGACCAGGTCAACGCCCTAATCAGCGAATTTCTCGCCCCAAAACCGTGACCGTCTCTGCCGCCGCGATTCGCACCACCCTGCTGACCCTGGTGCAGCAGCGCAGTTCTGGCAAAACCATCTGCCCCTCGGAGGTCGCCCGCGCTCTGAGTACCGAGCACTGGCGCGACCTCATGCCCGCTGTGCGCGCAGCGGGAGCCGAGTTGGCAGGTCAGGGGCAGATTGTGGTTACCCAAAAAGGGCAGGTGGTCGATCCGCAAACCGCCAAGGGGCCAATTCGCTACGGGCAGGGCTAGAGCGCAGCGGGGGTAAGGGAATGAGGGGATCTGGGCATTCTAGGCATGCCCCGTCTGTGGAGTGCCGCTGCCATGCGCGTGCTTGTGCTCAGCCACACCTACATCGTTGACCTCAACCGCGAAAAGCTGCGCGCCCTGGCTCAGCTGTCGCCAGATTCAGAGGTGGTAGTCGGTGTGCCCCGGCGCTGGCAACCCGGCGGTGTGCAAAACCGCCTGATTGTCTCTGAACCGTTGCAGGAGGGCAACTTTCGGGTGCAGCCCCTTGGCAACCTGAGCCAAAATAACCAGGGACTGCTCACCTTTGGCCCCGACCTGGTGAGGCTGCTGCGGCAGTTTCGGCCCCAGGTGATTCAGGTTGAGCAGGGTTCCAAAGCCCTGGCCTATGCCCAGACCATTACCCTCAACCGGTTGCTGGGGCTAGAGGCCAAAAACGTGTTTTTTACCTGGTGGAATTTGCCCTACCAGCTCAAATTCCCCATCTCTGCCCTCGAAGCCTACAACCTGCGGCATACCCACGGCCTAGTTGTGGGCAATCAGGATGGAGCCAATGTTCTGCGCCATGGCCCTGCTGGGGCACGCGGCTACAGGGGACCGTACCGGGTCATGCCCCAGCTCGGTGTCGACGAAACCCTGTTTCGCCCTCGGCCCCAGCCAGCGCTGGCGGCATCGCTCAATATTCCCAGCCATGCCTTTGTGGTGG
>DASQNN010000036.1:0-3837 GCA_035644955.1 Nodosilinea sp.
ATAAATACTTAGCTCCAGACCTTTGATAGATACTGCAAAACTGTTGGCTCAGCCGCGTTGGTGGGCTGCGCTAAAGCCTGGGCCACCAAACAACTAGCCCGAAGAAATAGGCCCCAAAATGGGCCCGATCGCCAACTCAACCGGATAGCTCTAAACCCATAAAAACCCCTATAGCTGGATGAAAAGCCCAAATTTTCTTCGGCTTTTTCCATGGGCCTCAAAGACCCTTAGATACAGGCAAGCTCAAAATGGTGACCTAAAATCCACTGCAAAAAATGCCTGCCTACAAATAAATCTTTTGTATAGACAAAAGACTAATCGCGACCCCACCTTTGCTCTGTGTAAGTGCTTACAAAACGCTCGAACAGATTATTATTACGTGCCGCAGCGATGCAGTTATTGCAACACCAGCGAGGGTCATAAATCTGGCATCCTGAAATAATTCTGTATCTTTAGCTACAGAATGGCTAGAATGGAGGTAGATTATTCCCCTTTCTGCGCTCATCCAATGAAATTTCAAGACCCAAGCGTTGCGATCGCCCTCCACCGCCTAGAGGTATTAGCCACCGTCGCCGCTGTCTTCGCGGCGTCCATTTTTGTCGGCACCGCCTCAACCCTGGTTGCGATCGAGCAGGCCGAAACGTCGTCTCAGGGCTCATTGATGCCCAGCGAAGCGGTACTCTGGCAGGGGTTGGGTCAAAAAGATGAGTAGCTGTACTGCTTGGCCCTGTAAAAGGATCTCCCATCCCTTGCCAGCGGCCTTTTGGTTTTGTGATTAAATTTTGGCAGCTACTCAATTGAATGAGTTTGTATGGCTAGCCCCATTCCTATCTCAACCTTATTCATTGGCTTGCACGGCTTCATTGCCCTGGCGCTGTCTTACCTAGTCGTGATGGAGCGAACCAGCACCCGGATTTGGCATGGAGCGTCTCAAGCCGATGTGTCAAGCCAGCCAAATTACCTAGAGAACCCAGGTAAATGGGCTGCTTTTGTCGAAGGCTATACGCAAAAATCAGTAATTCCTAAGACCGGCGACGATGGCCTGTTGCAGCGCAAAGTGCGCGCCTACGGCAATTTTGTCGAGCACGTTCCCCTCGCCCTACTGTTCATTCTGGCGCTGGAAGTAATGCAGGCTTCAGTCTGGTTGGTGTGGATGCTGGGCATTACCCTAACCGTTGCTCGCATCGCCCACGCTTGGGGGTTGATCAAAACCTACGGGCCATCACCGGGTCGGGCAATTGGTTTTTTCCTGACCTGGTTTGTCTACCTTGTCGGTGCCGGAGCCTGCATTTACAGGTCGCTGCTGGCGTTGGGCTAGGGGTAGCTATGGACTTGGCGTCCTAAACCTCTAGTGACAGCTGCACATGGTCAGGCTCTCCGATCGGTTCTAGGTTCGAGAGGGTGAGGCCGAGCAGGCGTACGGGTTGGCTGCGATCGCAGTGAGCCAGCAGCATGTCTTTGGCCCAGGGCAAAAGGGGCGATTCGGGGCCAATAGCTTCCCCAAAGGTGCGGCTGCGGGTAATCTGCCGGTAGTTGGCGTACTTGATCTTGAGGGTGAGGGTATGGCCTCGGCGGCGCTGTTCACCCAGGCGAGTTATTACCTCATTCGCGATCCGCTCCAGGGCAGCCGTCATGGCAGCCAGGGTGGTGAGATCGGGCGAAAACGATCGCTCAGCCCCGATCGATTTGCGAATGCGGTTGGGGTTGACGGGACGATCGTCTTTGCCCTGGGCAACGTGGTAGTAAAACCGTCCCGCTTTGCCAAAGTGCTGCACCAGGTCGGCCTCGGCCCACGGTTGCAGATCGGCCCCGGTGGCAATGCCCAGGGCGTGCATTTTGCGGGCGGTGACCTGGCCAATGCCGTGGAACTTTTCGATCGGCAGGGCGGCGATAAAGGCCGCGGCCTGCTCGGGCAAAATCAGCGTCAGGCCGTCGGGTTTGTTTTGCCCGCTGGCCATTTTGGCCAAGAATTTGTTGACCGACACCCCAGCCGAGGCGGTGAGCCCCGTGGTGGTGTGAATATCAGCCTTGATGCGGCGGGCCAGCACCAGGGCGGAGGGCTCTGCCAGGGCGTTGACCGTGACATCCAGGTAGGCCTCATCCAGCGACAGGGGCTCGACTAGGTTGGTGTAGCGGTGAAAGATGGCACGAATTTGGCGAGAAACCTCTTTGTAGACGTCAAAGCGGGGCGAGGCAAAGATTAAATCGGGGCAGCGCTGCTGGGCGATGCGGGCGGGCATGGCCGAGTGAATGCCGTACTGACGGGCTTCGTAGCTGGCGGCGGCCACGGCCCCCCGCTGCTCGGGTCGACCGCCCACCACCAGGGGCTTGCCCCGGTACTGGGGAAAGTCCCGCTGCTCCACAGAGGCGTAGAAGGCGTCCATATCGACGTGGATGATTTTGCGCATCGGGACGGCGGCGATCGAGACAGCGGGGTATGGCGGTTATACCGCCCTAGGACAGGGGGCTTTCCTCCCTGCGGAATAGCGGGCTTGCCGCGATGATTTAAGTATAGAAAGCAGAGAGTTAGGGCTATGGCTACTTGGCAATCATCGTCTCAACCCCCGAATGCCCAGTCCATGTGGGGCTTGGGTGCGGCCCAGGCCCAGATGAATGCGATCGCCGCTGCCCTCATGCCCGTGGGCCTAGCCCCCTCGGGTCGGATGCAGGTGCCCTCCGTGGAAATTGAAGTTACTGCCGATGCCGTGGTGGTGACGGCCTTTTTGCCGGGGGTAGAGCCCCAGGCGGTGCAGGTGCGGGCTACTCAGACATCGCTTACCTTTTCGGGTCAGCGCCAGTCGGGCTACCGCAGCTCCCTGCTGCAAAGCTTGGGCATCAACTACTTTCAGCAGACGGTGCCCCTACCCGAGCGCGTGCGCGATCGCCAGGTACAGGTGGCCTACCACCAGGGGGCCATCATTGTCACGCTGCCCAGGGTCAAAGGCTGGGGCCAGCGGCTCGGGCAGGGCTGGCAGCGCCTGCGCCAAACCCTGGGGCAAACGCTTAAAGGCTGGGGGCAGCGTCTGTTAGAAGATCGGTAACAGAATCTAAAGCCTAGGTAAGAAAAAGCGTTGGGTGTCAACATCTGATCGACACTGGGTTTACGACAAGACCTAGGATTGACTCTGTTTATGACTGACTTCGACGATTTTCTCCGCCACAAGTACGCCTACGTGGCCATTGGTGAATTTAAGCCCGGCTGCTTTAGCGAAGCCCGCCAGCTCTACGAAAAGGCGGTATCGACCTACACCGAAGGCTTTAAGGGCGCGTACCTGCTGCAAGAACCGGGCAGCGATCGCGGCATTGCGATCATTCTCTGGGACAGCATTGAGAATATGGACGGTCACCAGGATGCTGTTTACCAGCAAACCCTGGGCAAAATTGCCCACCTGTTTGAGACGCCGCCAGTGACTTCGTTCTACGAAGTGTGCAGCGAAATTGGCCTACCCCAAATTTTGGCTGTCGCTACCGCCGCGGGGTAGGTAAGTTGTCCATTGCAGCGGTTGATGGGCCCTCCCACAGCCGCCGACCAATGCAGCATGTTCAATCCCCATCCTGATTGAATCTCTCCTGGAGGGGTTGCTGTATACAGGTACGAATCAAAAATGCAACATCCCCCGTAGGGGCAAACGACCGTTTGTCCCTACCCAACTTCATGCCTCAATTCAACAACGCCAATTTTTCAACTAGGGCGGTGTTACAAACTGGGCAATCATTTCTTTAGCGGGTTCGACCATGGCCCAGCTGCCATCGGTCTGTCGCCGCAGGGTAGCAAAGGCCACGGTGTCGCCATTGCCGATGGCTTCGCCCTGGGTGCGATCGCCCAGTTTGGCCTGG
>DASQNN010000037.1:0-12334 GCA_035644955.1 Nodosilinea sp.
GGCCTACATGGACATCATCTGGAGGGTGAAGCAGGCCACCAACCTGCCGGTAGCGGCCTACAACGTGTCGGGCGAATACGCCATGGTAAAAGCCGCCGCCCTCAACGGCTGGATCGATGAGCAAAAAGTGGTGATGGAAACGATGACCAGCTTCAAGCGATCGGGGGCCGACCTGATTTTGACCTACCACGCTAAGGATGTGGCCCGCTGGATTGGGTAGTCAGTCACGTTAGGTGTTGATTGAGATCCCAGGGCTTTTACCAAAAACCCTGGGATTTGGTTTAGTGGGTTACTCAAACACTAGGGGCCACAGGTCAGCCACGGCGACCTCCCAGCCGGGCAGCAGGTCAGGGATGGCGAGCATGTCCCCATTGCTGAGGGCGATCGCCTCTTTCCCCAGCCGATAGACCTCCACCTGGCGACTCTCAGGGTTGATCAAAATGCCAACCTGAGTGCCCAAAACTAAGAATTCCTGAATCTTGTCGCGCAGCTTAGCTACGCTGTCAGTCGGCGATTTGACTTCTACCATCAGGTCTGGGGCCAGCTCGGCAAAGGAGCGGGGGCTCCGGCGCAGCCGCTCGGCTTTGACAAAGGAGACATCCGGGGCGCGGGTGTCGGAATTGGGCAGCACAAAACCCGCACTCGATCCCGTCACTCGACCCAGCTGGCGAGGGCGAACCCAGTTGCCCAAAACCCTCGATAGTTCAGTAGAGACTTCATCAGCCTCATAGCCAGATGGACTCATAACGTTGACCTCGCCATCCACCAACTCCATGCGGTAGTCGGGATAGTCGGCTTGCAGCTTAGCTAATTCGCGGACTGTCAATCCCATGGGCTGTCCTCCCGTCAGAGCAGTCTGGGTCTATTCTAGAGTTTGCCGGGGCCTAAGGTGGACTCACGACTTAAAGGAGTTTACGCTTATGCTGCCAGCAGAGAATGTCTGCCAACCTACCTATGACCTTTATTCTCACCAACGATGACGGCATTGATGCCCCCGGCATTGCGGCGCTACGGCAGGCTTTAAACGGCCACGCCACCTGGGTGGTCGCCCCTGACCAGCACCTGTCGGGCTGTAGCCACCAGATGAATCGGGGTGGCCCCATCGCCATTGCCCAGCGAGAAGAGCGCGCCTTTGCCATTGGCGGCACCCCCGCCGACTGCGTACGGGTGGGCATTGGCCATCTCTGTCCCGAAGCCACCTGGGTGCTCTCAGGCATCAACGCCGGAGGCAATATGGGGGCAGATATTCACGTGTCGGGCACCGTTGCCGCTGTGCGAGAAGCGGCGTTGCTGCGGGTGCCGGGGATTGCCATTTCCCACTACATTCAGAACCGCCGCCCCGTCGACTGGGCGCTGGCCGCCCGCCTGGCGGCCCGGGTGCTCGAAACCCTGATGGCCGAGGCGCTGCCGCCGGGCTGCTTTTGGAATGTGAATTTGCCCCACCTGCAGCCGGGCCAAAGCGACCCGGAGGTGGTTTTTTGCACCACCTGCACCCAGCCCCTGCCCACCGAGTTCAAGATTGACCAGGGTTACTTTTACTACGCGGGCGACTACGGCAAGCGCAGCCACGACCCCGACTCAGACGTAGCCGTCTGCTTTGGCGGCAGCATTGCGGTGACGAAAATCTGCCTCTGGTAGAGCACCCCTGCCAGCCTGCCGGTAGCCCCATACCGCTCCAGAGCTGGGCTAAAGCTGGTACAGGGCCGTCATCATCGCTGCGCTGACCTCATGGGCCGGGACATCAAAGAGAATGTGGCCCTGGCGCAGGCCGACAATGCGATCGCAGTACTTCACCGCAAACTCGACCTCGTGGAGGCTGATCACCAGAGTTTTGCCGGTGGTTTCGCTGAGCTGGCGCAGCAGGTCCATCATGGCCCGCGATCGCTCGGGGTCAACGCTAGAGATCGGTTCGTCGGCGAGAATGGCGGCAGGGTCTTGGGCTAGCACCCGGGCCAGGGCCACCCGCTGCTGCTGCCCACCGGAGAGGCGATCGGTGCGGGCGTAGAGCTTATCGGCAATGCCCACCTGGGCCAGGGCCAGGTGGGCGGTTTGGGTCTCCAGGGGCCACACCAGCGACCAGAGAGCCTTGGGCAGCGACCAGCGCCCCAGGTGCCCCGCATTCACGTTGTGCACTACCGCCAGATTGCCCACCAGGTGGTGCTGCTGGTATACCGTGCCCACCAGCTGCTGGAGCCGCCGCCGCTTTCTGGAGCTGAGCCGATCCACCGCCTGCCCCATAATTATCACGCGCCCGGTGGTTGGCGACAGGCTGCCATTCAGCAAGCTCAGCAGCGTGCTTTTGCCCGCCCCGCTGGGGCCAATCAGGGCAACTCGCTCACCGGAGCCGATGGTGAGACTACAGTTGGTGAGGGCCGCCACCACCCCAAAGCGGCAGCTCACCCCCTCTAGCTGAAAAACCGGCCCCACCACCCCTGATCGCACTACTGAATTTTGCCGATCTTGCGGCCCACCGCTTCGATTTCGGCGTAGTTGTCGTTGGTGGTGGCAATAAACCGCTCGGCCCCAAACAGGTCGAGAATTTCTTTTTGCTCGGGCACCGCCGGGTCGAGGGCCAGGAGAGCGGCCTGCACCCGGTCGGCGAAGCCTTCGCCGTAGCGCTCATCGAGTGCGGGGCTAATTACCCAGTGGTAGTCGTAGTAGGGTGGTGTGCGCCAGATCACCGCCACTTTAGAGGTGTCCACGGCCCCTTCGCTGACGCGATCGAGCCAGACCTGCTCGTTGAGCGCCCCAACCTCATAGGTGCCCGCTTCTACCAGCTTAATGGTGGCGTCGTGGTTGCCCGAGAAGCCCACTTCACCTTTGAAGTCTTTAGTAGTGTCAATACCCGCCTCTTCCATAAAATGCTGGGGCATTAGCCGCCCCGAGGTGGACGACTCGCTGCCGAAGGTGAGGGTGCGCCCCTTGAGCTGGGCCAGGTCATCGCTATCGGAAAATTCTTGCAGGCCGCTGGCGGTGTTGGCGATGAACACACTGTGGAACTGCTCGTCGATATCGCGCTGGGCGATCGCCTCCGCCCCCGGCACCTGAAGCCGCGCCTGCACCCCGGTTAGCCCACCGAACCAAACTAAATCTAGGTCACCCACCTTAAATGCGGTGACGGCGGCGGCGTAGTCGGTCACGGGTTTGTATTCGACGGGAACACCCAGTTCGGCCTCTAGGTAGCCGGCCAGCTTAGTGTAAAGCCGCTGAAGCACTTCAGGGTCTTGGTCGGGAATGGCCCCGGCAGTGAGGGGAATAGTGCTCTGCTCCATCGTTGCGCCGCCTTCCCCCGAGGCCTCTTGCCCTGACTCAGAGGGCGCACAGGCCCCCAAAGACAGCAGCAACAGCAGGCTCGATGCCCCTGCAATCCACGAACGACGAATGCTTACCATGGCTCGAATAGCGCCCTAAACAGCAGCCTTAAATCATACGGGTCGGGTCTCCCCCAAAGCAATGCTCTGGCTGGGGAATGTCTAGGAGTACTCCATGAAAATAACTATCCATTTGCCGTGACCCTCTGCCCTCACCCCTGCCCCTCTCCCCCAGGGAGAGGGGTTCTGAATCCCCCAACCCCTTCTCCCCTAGGGAGAAGGGGTTGGGGGATGTAGAGCTTGCGCTTCCCGAAGGGTGGGCCTAGCTTGGATGCTTTATTAGTTGGCATACTCTAAGACTGCGGTACAAGTCGTTAGGCCCTAGCTCAGCCAGAGCAGCCCGCCCAGCACTAGGGCAACCCCCACCAGCGCAACCCACAAAAAGCCGTTGTCTTTAGTATTGATCTGGCTGGGGTCAAGGGGGGGGCGCTCAGGTTTAGGACGCGATCGCGGTGCAGACTTAGCCGCGGCAGAATACACTGAGCTCCCCGCGGTCTGGTTGTCACTGGTAGAGATGGCTTCCAGGTCAGGTATTTCGGTCATCCAGTTACTGGGCCGCTGGAGCTGGGGCGCTTGCAGAATGTAGAGCAGGTTTTTGCCCTGCTTGCGGGTCTCCAGGTCAGGGTGTCGGGCGAGGGCTTGGCAGAGAGCGATCGCATCATTTTGCCGACCCACTGCACTGTAGGCATTCACCAACCAGGTTTGAATTTCGCCGCCCAGGGGTGTGGTCGCCTTGGCCAGCTTAGCGGCTTCCTCAAAAAACTCTACGGCCTCGCGGTAGCTGCCTCGCTCAAAGGCAGCTTGGCCATAGGCGTACTGGGTCTTAGCAAGGTCGTGGGTATCTTCGGTCATGGGATGTTAGTGAACTTAATTGGTCAAGAGCGCACATAGTCGCTGAGCCTTACCTTCGTTGTCGATAGATCATCAAACGGAAACGGCACCAATACAACCTTGCCCCTAGGGTTTGAAAGGCTTGCCATCACTCACACTGTAAATATCTTCTTCAGAATCATGGAGAAAATCAAAGGCAGGGTTCTGGGTTGCCGCTTTCAGCCAATCATCGTCGCTCAGGTCATTAGCCTCTTCAACTAAAACGATCACTCTTACCTGAGCATCCTTCAGGGCAGGATCTAGCTGAAAATCAGGCCAGGTCAAATGGCCATTGGCCATGACTGTTGCCGGTAATTCGTAAGCTTTCATGGTGGCGGGTAAATAGGCCCTACAGCTACCAGACTAATGCCATATTCAGAACAAAGCTAGGGAAAACGGGGTCTCCTGAAAGGTGGGTTGGGTTGTTCAACAACTCGGAGACTTGCTCCTGACGGTAAATTTCGACCTGTCGGCTACCGGGCTAATTCAGCCAGCCTAGCCGTACACCGCTGGCCATGTGTTTCTGCATTTTGGTTTGCCCGACTGAGAGGCGATCGCTGGGCGACAGCAGCTCCAGCACAAAGTCGGGGGCAAGGGGCGGAAATCTTTGCCGCTGCTCAGGGGTGAGGGCGTTCCAGCGATTTCCCATCTTCCATAGAATCTTGACACAGCAGCTTAACCCAGCTTTTTTCGCTCAAGATGGAGTAAGGGAATAAGGAGACAAACACCGTGGTAGCCTCAGCAATTCAGCCCCAGACCGATTCACTACAGTACGAGGCCAAGACCCTCGCGATCGCAACCGCCCTGCTCGGTGCCACCCGCGAGAAAAAAAACCTCTTCGCCCAAATGCGCGACCAGATGCGCTGGGACGACAAAATTATGGACTTCGCCATGGGCAACCCCGGGCTGAAGGTACAGCTGTTTCGCTTTATTGACGCCCTGCCCGCCCTGCGCAGCAAGCCCGAGATCGCCCGCCACCTGCAAGAGTATCTGTCTACCGAAGCCGTTGAGCTGCCCAACGCGCTGAAGGGACTGCTCAATTTCACCAATCCCGACTCGGTGCCCGGTCAGCTCGCCGCCACTACGGTGGCCCCGGCGGTGGAAACCTTGGCCTATCGCTACATTTCAGGCGAAACCATCGACCGAGCGATCAAGGCGATCGAGCGCATGCGCAAAGACAAGCTCACCTTCACCATGGACCTGCTGGGCGAAGCAGTGATCACCGAGGCGGAAGCCCAGGCCTACCTTCAGCGCTACCTGGATCTGATGGCGCAACTGTCTGAGGCGGCGAAAAACTGGAAGACCGTAGACGCCATCGACATGGCCAACGGTAAAGCCCTCTCGAAGGTGCAGGTTTCCGTTAAGCTCACCGCCTTCTACTCCCAGTTTGACCCGCTCGATGCCGAGGGCAGCCGGGCCAAGGTCAGCGAGCACATTCGCACCCTGCTGCGCCGCGCCCAGGACCTCGGCGTCGCCGTCCACTTTGATATGGAGCAGTACCGCTACAAGGCCCTCACCCTGGCGATTCTCAAAGACATTTTGATGGAGGCTGAGTTTCGCCAGCGCGACGACCTGGGGATCACCCTCCAGGCTTACCTGCGTGACAGCTATACCGACCTGAAGGATCTGGTGATCTGGGCCAAAAACCGGGGCATCCCGGTCACCGTGCGCCTGGTGAAAGGAGCCTACTGGGATCAAGAAACCATCACCGCGCGGCAAAACGGCTGGCGCAGCCCGGTCTATCGCCAGAAGGTGTCTACCGACGCCAACTTCGAGCGCATGACCCGGTTGCTGCTGGAGAACCATCAGTATCTCTATGCCGCCATTGGCAGCCACAACGTCAGGTCGCAGGCCCATGCCATGGCGATCGCCGAAGAACTCAACATTCCCCGCCGCAACATTGAGCTACAGGTGCTCTACGGCATGGCTGACAAGCTGGCCAAAACCCTGGCCGACAAGGGCTACCGGGTGCGGGTCTACGCCCCCTTTGGGGAGCTGATCCCGGGTATGTCCTACCTGATCCGTCGCCTGCTAGAGAATACGGCGAATAGCTCGTTCCTGCGGCAGAACCAGGAAAATGTGCCCGTAGAAACCCTGCTGGCCGCCCCGGAGTTTGCCCCTGAAGACCTAGACGGGGCAGCGGTTGAGCACCATACCGTACCCTTTGCCAACTCGGCGGATATAGACTTTGCGGTGGCCACCCGGCGCTCCCAGGCGACCGAAGCGCTCAAGACCGTCCATGCCCAGCTGGGCCAGCGCTACAACCCCATCGTCAACGGCGAATCCGTCCCCACCGAAGCCACGGCGGATTCAATTAACCCCTCTAAACCCGCTGAGCTGGTGGGCAAGGTGGGATTGGCCAGTCAGGAGCAGGCCGATGCGGCGATCGCCGCCGCCAAAGCCGCCTTCCCCGCCTGGGCCGCCACCCCAGTGAAGGAGCGTGGAGCCATCCTGCGCCGCGCCGCCGACCTGATGGAGGAACGCCGCCACGAACTCAACGCCTGGATGGTGTACGAAGTCGGCAAACCCCTGGGCCAGGCCGACCCCGAAGTCTCCGAAGCCATCGACTTCTGCCGCTACTACGCCGACGAGATGGAGCGGCTAGATGCCGGTCACGCCTACGACTACCCCGGCGAAACCAACCGCTACCGCTACTTCCCCATGGGTATTGCGGTGGTGATCTCGCCCTGGAACTTCCCTCTGGCGATCGCCACCGGCATGACTGTTGCCGCCCTGGTCACGGGCAACTGCACCATCCTCAAGCCCGCCGAAAACTCGGCTGTGATTGCCGCCAAGATTGCCGAAATTCTAATTGAAGCGGGCATGCCTCCCGGCGTATTCCAATACCTGCCCGCGCGGGGGTCCACCGTGGGGGCACACCTGGTCAACCACCCCGATGTTCACGCGATCGCCTTCACCGGCTCCCGCGAGGTGGGCTGTCGCATCTACGCCGAGGCCGCCCAGTGGCGACCGGGCCAGCGCCACCTCAAGCGCGTGATTGCTGAAATGGGCGGCAAAAACGCCATCATCATCGACGAAAGCGCCGACCTCGACCAGGCAGTGCAGGGGGTGGTTTACTCCGCCTTTGGCTACAGCGGCCAAAAGTGCTCGGCCTGCTCCCGCGCCGTGGTTGTGGCCTCGGTGTACGACACCTTTGTGCACCGCCTGGTCGAAGCCACCCGCTCCCTCAATGTGGGGGAAGCGGTGAAACCCAGCACCAAAGTCGGCCCCGTGATCGACGCCAACGCCCAGGCCAAAATTAAGGAGTATATCGAAACGGGCAAGGCCGAATCGACCCTGGCCCTAGAGATGCCAGCCCCCGCCGACGGCTACTTCGTCGGCCCCACCATCTTTACCGATGTCAAGCCCGATGCCGTCATTGCCCAGGAAGAAATCTTTGGCCCCGTACTTGCAGTGATTAAAGCCCAGGACTTTGACGAAGCCCTCCGTATCGCCAACGACACCGACTACGGACTCACCGGCGGCCTTTACTCCCGCACCCCCTCCCACATTGAGCGGGTGCAAACCGAGTTTGCCGTGGGCAATATCTACATCAACCGGGGCATCACGGGGGCGATCGTCTCCCGCCAGCCCTTCGGCGGCTTCAAGATGTCGGGGGTGGGCTCTAAGGCCGGTGGCCCAGACTACCTGCTGCAATTCCTAGAGCCCCGTCACGTCAGCGAAAACGTGCAGCGTCAGGGCTTTGCCCCGATCGAGGGGGTCGATTAACGGAGGCCAGAAACCCGGTTTCTTTGAGAAACCGGGTTTCTTCTTGCCCACCAGGCATATATTCACTGGGCCTAAACTGTGGGTTAATGGCAAAGGTTAACCCCTGCTGCACTTAATAAACGACCTATGACTGAAGCAACCAACCCCAGAGTATTTTTTGACATCACCATCGGCGGTACCCCCGCAGGCCGCATCGTCATGGAGCTACGGGCCGATGTCGTCCCCAAAACCGCCGAAAACTTCCGCGCCCTGTGCACCGGCGAAAAAGGCATGGGCACCTCCGGCGTGCCGCTGCACTTCAAAGGCTCTAGCTTTCACCGCGTCATTCCTGAGTTCATGTGTCAGGGCGGCGACTTTACTCGCGGCAACGGCACCGGCGGCGAGTCGATCTACGGCATGAAATTTGCCGACGAAAACTTTACCCTTAAGCACACCACCCCCGGCTTGTTGAGCATGGCCAATGCTGGCCCCAACACCAACGGGTCACAGTTCTTTTTGACCACCGTGGTCACCCCCTGGCTCGACGGCAAGCACGTCGTCTTTGGCAGCGTGGTCGAAGGCATGGACGTGGTCAGCACCATAGAGCAAGTCGGCAGCCGCAGTGGCCAAACCTCTGAGCCTGTGGTGATTGCCGACTGCGGCCAGTTGTAAGGGTTACGTCGGCCCTAGCCCTTAGCAAGTGACCCTGGGCTATCGTAGGTTTAGGTTATTTGCTGGGGGCATTACAGTGGTTGCAGAGAATCAATCTGTCAAAAACTTGGCTCAGCCCCAGTCGTCGCTCTACGAGGCTGACTTCTATGCCTGGACGCTAGCGCAGTCCCATCTGCTTCAAACTCAGCAGTGGTCTGCCCTAGATGTTGCAAACTTAGTAGAAGAAATTGAGTCGTTGGGTCGGCAGCAGCGCCAAGAGCTGAGAAATCGACTGGGAATTTTGCTAGGCCATCTACTGAAGCGGGAATTTCAGGCGGAGCGACGTTCAAAGAGCTGGGTCGCTACTTTGCGGGAACAGCGGCGAGAAATCATCACCCTGTTGGCAGAGAGCCCCAGCCTCAAGCCTTACCTGCCAGAAGCCATTGCCGCTGGCTTTCAGTCGGGGCTTGATCTGGTGGTGCGAGAGACTCCGCTAACCTACGATGACTTGCCCGCCAGTTGTAGCTACACGGCTCAGCAAATCTTGTCGTTAGACTATTTACCCGAGTGATTGCCCTGATCTAATCATCCTGTGGAAACCGCAGGCTAATTTCACCGGTTTCGCTGATGATGACGGTGCCGCCGAGGGCCTCAATGCGATCGATCGCTTTTTGGCGAGTGCCATTGTCAAAGGCGTTGGTGAGCACGCTGGCCCAGGCATTGACCTGGGCCAGTTTGCTGAGGGGGTTTTGCGCCAAAAAGTCAGCCGTACGCTGAGAATTGTCGGCCATCAGGGGCGCATCGGGGTAAGGGGATTGCCGGGCCCAGTCGGCGGCGGTTTGAAAGGATTGCTGCGCCGCCTCTCCATCGCCCAGATAAAGCAACTCGTCTACGCCCCGATAGCGCCAAATGTAAAAGCTGTCGGGTGGCAGAGTTGGCGTTAAAGACTCTAGCCCCTGGGCAATAATGGCCACCGCTTGCTCGGGCTGGGCGGCGAAGTTGCTGCTGCTACCCGACAAAAACAAGTAAAAGTTCCGGTAGTAGGGGTCGTTGGGGATGATCGCCTTGAAAAACTCTGGGCTCAGGCTGTAGCCCGTGTTGGCTCGGGCCTCATCGTCGCCAAAATACTGCAAAAACCGCAGAAAAAACCAGTTAGCCACCACGTTGTCAAAGCCAAAGGTGGGCATTTTTTGAGCTAAAGCTAGGGTTGCGGCGGTAGCCTGGTCTTGCTGCTCAAGGCCCTGGTCGGTGGCGCTGCGACCTTGTAGGGTGGCCAAGCGCTGCCGCTGCAACGGCACTAACCCCAACAGCAGCACCACCGGCAGCACCCAAAGCAGCAGGGGCTTGGTGCGGTGCCAAGGTCGATGGGGTGGGTTCGCAGATAGCACCATGGTTGCCTTTGATCAGCGTTGAGATCGGTAAGCCTAAGAAACCTATAGCGTGGGCTTCAGCTTTTGGGGTGGTTCTAGAATAAGTCTACCCACCCTAGGCCGCGATCGCGCCTAGAAACCTGCCGAGCAGCAGGCCGTGGGCAACTTGCTCATCCGCTGATCCACTCGGTTAATTTGCACCCTATTGGCATCTGCTATGGCTCCAGATTCTTCTTTGCAACCCACCTCAGACAAGGCCTTTAAGGGGCGATGGCTGGGTGCAGTGGGTGGGGTAGCCATCGTTGCCATGACATGGCTACCCCACAGCTACCTGCGCATGGTGGGGTGGCCCTGGGTGCTAGTGTGGCAAGCCGGGTTTTTGGCGATCGCGGTTTGGCTGGTTAGTCAGCTGCGCCAAGGGGATAAGCCGTTTCGCCCCCTGGGCCACGGGCTGGATTGGGCGGTGGCAGCCACGGGCATTGGCCTCATTGTTTGCAGTCTAGCCAGCGACTTTAAAACCATTGCGCTCTGGAATGTCCTGCTGGCAACGGTCTATGGCTTTGCCCTGTACGCCGGGGTGAACTGGGCCAGCCAGTCCCAGGTGAAACCGGCCCACCTCGCCGCCCCCCTGACCGGAATGATGTTGGGCACCGCGCTCATCTCCCTGGTGCTGTGGCGACCGGGGGCCGCAGCGCCCCTGGACGATAGCTTTTCCACCGCCCTGCGCAATGCCATGCCCTTTGGCCACCACAACTTTGTTGGCGGCTACTTTGCCCTGGCGCTGCCCTTTGTGCTGGCCTGCGCGATCGCCCTTGAGGGCTGGCTACGGTGGTTGGCAGTAGCCACCACTGCCCTAGTTGGGGTGGCCCTTTACGTCAGCGGATCGCGGGGGGCGCTACTAGGGGTGCTGGTGTGGCTACTGGTTGCTGTCGTCGCCATGGGGGTTGGGTCGGCCGGCAAGGGCAGAAGCCGCCGGCTACTAGTGGGTGGGCTAGGGCTAGCCCTGGTGGCGGCAGCGATCGTCAGCAACCCCCGCGTTCGCAGCCTGGTTGGCGGCCTAGATTTTGCCAACCCCTCTGGCTTCGTGGTGCAAGACGGGCCGCTGCTAGACCGCTACTTCATGCTTAAAACCGCCGCCAATATTCTGCGCGATCGCCCCCTGTTTGGCGTTGGCCCAGGAGTCATGAGCCGTGTATCTAACCTGTATCGCCCCATAGAAACGGGCTTGGGCCTAGACCATGCCCAACAGTTGCACAGCACTCCCGCCCAGTTGTTGGGCGAGATGGGGTTGGTGGGGCTAGGGGTTTACCTGCTGGGGCTGGGGCTAGTGGCCAGGCTCTGGTGGCGTCTGCACCAGACTACCCAAGACCGCAGCCATCGATGGCTGCTATACGGGGTAGGCGGCAGCTTTTTGGCCTACGGTATCTCCAGCCTGACCGACTACCAGCTCGAAAACATCGGCATTTCTATGGCCCTGGTGGCGTTGCTAATCGTGCTGCTGCGCCTTGCCGATCAAACAGAACTGCCCCCACCAACACCGCTCAGCGGAGCGGCCCGTCGGTACCTGAGTCTGGGGCTGCTGGCCTGGCTAGTGATCATGGGCTATCTGTGGCTGATGACCGACCTGGGCTTTTTCTTTGGCGATCGCGCCCTCAGCCGGGCCGAGCAGGGGGATGTGGCAGGCTCACTACAGCACCTTTCGTCTGCTGCTGCCTTTGCCCCGTGGGACCCGACCTACTACGGCCTAGCGGGGCAAGAGATCTATGCATTGCTGCCCCTAGTTGCTCCCAGTGAGCAAGAGGCCGTTCGCCAAGACACCCTGGCCAATTTCTACGCCGCCGCCACCATTGCCCCCAACGACGCCCTCTTTAACTACAACCTAGCCGCCCTCCTGCTGCCTCAAGACCCGGCGGCAGCAGCGATCTACAGCCGCCGGGCGATCCAGCTGTTGCCTAGAAAAGTGGGCTTTAGCCGCTATCTGCTGGGGCAAAGCTACCTGGCCCAGGGACAAACCCCAGCCGCGATCGCCGCCTTTAGCCTCGAAGGGTTGAGCCGACCTGAGTTTTTAACCCTGCCTCTGTGGCAACAAGCACCGTTGGCACCGCTCCAAGACCCCGTGCTAGACCAGGCCCTGGCTCATCATCAGTCAGTGCTGGAGGCCATATCACCAGACACGCCAGGGTACGCCACCCTCTACGACCAAACAGCTCTGGTGCGATGGTGGTACCAGCGGCCCATACTGATAGCAGAGTCTGGTCAGTTACGACCGATCACCCAGGCGCTGCTGGCTACCGATCAAAATGCTGAAGCTGCCCTAGAGATTGTCAATCAGGCCCTAGACCAATCGCCCCAAGATCAAAGCCT
>DASQNN010000038.1:0-13143 GCA_035644955.1 Nodosilinea sp.
CTGAAATGGAAGTATGGGTAAACTCCTCTACCGACGATACCAAATCCGAATCATATAACCCCGATTCCCAAAAGGCCAAACCGTAGGGCGTAGGCGTAGCCGGAGGCTCTATGGCATTCGCCCTGTTGAATCGGGGGTAACCAGGAAGGATTCGGGATTATTGGTCGACGAGCGGGTCAAACAGGGCGTACCGCGATCGCCCGGTGGCCTTGGCCCGGTACATAGCGATATCGGCGTGGTGGAGCATCGCTTTGACGCTGTCGTACTCCCCGGTGCTATAGGCAATGCCAATGCTGGCGCTGGCAAACACCTCGCGCTCGCCTAGCAGGAGAGGCCGAGCCAGGTCGTGCTGGATTTGGTTGGCCACCTCAAGGGCGATCGCCACCGAGGGAATGTTGTGCAGCAGAATAGCAAATTCGTCGCCCCCTAGGCGCGCCACCGTATCGTAGGGGCGCAGACCGGCCTTAAACCTAAGCGCAATTTCAATCAGCAGCTGATCGCCTACCAGGTGGCCAAGGCTGTCGTTGACCACCTTAAAGTGGTCTAAATCAATAAACAGCACCGCAAAGTTGTAGGCGGTGCTGCCCTTGGTGAGGGCAATGGCCTGGGTAGCCCTTTTCATAAAGGCGCTGCGGTTGGGCAGACCGGTCAGGCTGTCATGGATGGCACCGGCCTGTAGGGCTTGCTCCAGATGCTTGCGCTCGGTGATGTTGCGAATAATGGCAATGTAGTGGCCCTGCTCGGCGGGCACCAACCTGACCTCGCAGAACACCTGCTGACCGCCTATGGTCAGGGCCGATTCAAAACTTTGCAGCGATCGCGTTTGGGTGGCCCGCTGGCCGTGGCTAAACAGGTGGATCACAAAGCTCGGCTCAAAGCACTCAGTAATTGACTGGCCCACAGCGCAGTTCGTCAGTCGGCCGAGGTCGGGGTCTATAGATGCCTGCCAATCTAGGATGCGACCCTCGGTATCGAAGTGAACAATTAAATCTGGAAAAAACGCCAGCAGACCGCAGCTACCCGGGGTGGTCTGATTCCCAGAGGCCTGGGACAGCGCAACCAGGGGCGGCACGGAGACAGCCGTAGGCTCGGGCCTGATGACCACCAGGCGAGCGCGCACCTCTGGGCAAAACACAATGCTGTCGCCAGGGCTAAGGGGGCCCTTGGTAACGGGGCTGTCGTTGATGGTTAGCTCAGTGCAAGGGGAGGCATCGGCGCAGTTCCCGGCTTGAATAAAGTAGTGGTCACCTAGCCACAGCAGGCTGGCGTGGTAGCGTGCCACCCCCTGGGACGACAGCCGAATATCGCTGTCGCGATCGCGACCCAGGGAGTAATAGCACTTGCCCAGGGGTACAATGTGCCGGTTCTTACCATCGTGGATCAGCAGGGCGAGGTGAAGACGTTCTATGATCTTTCCTGGGGGCTTGTCTGAAAGTCTTTGCTGAGGTCTTTTTTAACGGTTTTTCTGGGCAGCAGATCTTATAGATGTTGGTGGTCATAAAGGTAGAGCGTCCTGGGGAAATAGTATTTCCTAGCAGATTGAGCTCAGGGTGGCGGGCAAAGTGGCGGCGGATTGGGGGGCGGGGCCAGGTTGTGCCGAACTCAGTTGTGCCGAACTAGTTATGCAGCGCTAAGCTGAGCCAGACGGGGAGCTTTATCGTCTAGTGCCTGGCGGATTAGCAGGCCAGTAATACTGCTGCTGTCAAGGGGCTTTGAGAAGTAGTAGCCCTGCATCTTTTGGTAGCCTAGCTCCTTGAGACACATCAGGTCTTCGAAGGTTTCAACCCCTTCGGCAATCACATCGAGCTGTAGCCGCTCGGCCAGCATCAAAATGGCTTCGCTCATGGCCCAGTTTTTGTTGCAAATAAACGATCGATCGATTTTAAGGGTGTCGAAGGGAAGGTCTTGCAGCCGCCCCAGAGAGGAGTAGCCGGTGCCAAAATCGTCGATGTAGAGCTGAATGCCTAGCTGCCGCAGCTGAACAAGGGTCGTCAGAGCCTGGTCTTTGTTGGCAATCAGCGCGCTCTCGGTGACTTCGAGCTTGAGGCTGCTGGGGGCAATGTGGTTGCGCTCAAGAATGTGTTGGATGCGATCGACCAGCTGGGGCTGAAGCAGCTGCACCGCCGAGATGTTGACGCTCACGCTCAGGGCCACCAGGCGCGGGAACTGGATTTGCCACTGGTGCAGCTGCTGGCAGGCCTGCTCCAGCAAACATAGACCCAGGGTATCAATCAGCCCCGCCTTTTCGGCCAGGGGAATAAACACATCGGGAGAGATGGCGCCTCGGCGGCTGTGCTGCCACCGGGCCAGCGCCTCAAAGCCAATAATTTGACCCAGACTATGGTTTGCATCAATCGAGATGATGGGCTGGTAGGCCAGATGGATGTGCTGTCGTTCCACCGCCTGGTGCAGGTCGTTTTGGAGCTGGAGTAGCTCCATCTCGTCGGTAGAGAGCAGCGTGAGCAGCGGGGCGGGCTGGCTCTCCAGGGCGTCAGCCAGGCGGGTGAGGCGTTCGGCGTTGTTGATGGCGATCGCCAGCAGCCTTTGGCCGTCGTCGGAGAGGGAACCCGACTGCTCATACCCCAACAGCTTGAGCGCGCCCTGAAGGGATGCCAGGGGGGTTCTCAGTTCGTGGCAAATGAGCAGCGAGACATCGTCAAAGGGGTGTGTTGAGCAGCTGGCAAGGTCGGACAGATCTTCACTGGATTGGGCTGGGGTGGAGTGTGCCATGGAAGATGCTAAACACCTGATAATAGATTTGGGGTGAGGGGGCCAGGGAGAGAAGCAGCTTTAACTGCCCAACGCTTGCCATTGGGGGCTTCCTATTCGACCAGCTGAGGGGGGGTTAGACCCTCAGGCGAGATTCGGTCGCATTTCGACCCACACCGTGTAGTGAGTTTTCGACACCGTCACGCACACCTTTAAACCTTCATTGCTAGCCTCGGTGGCATGGCTATAGGCCTGTGACCGCTCAGCCAGAGCAAATTGTTGCAGGACGACGTAGAAGTCGTTGCGATAGAGCATGCCTTCGTGGATGCCCTCGTTCCAGAATTTAAAGGCCGAGATCAAATCCTCGACAACGATTAGGGGGAGCATGGGGCGTTAGGTCAAGACGTCTTCCTAACCATAGGCAGCAATTGTGACAACTCTGTGAACGCCACTGCCCCTCTTTCAAATAGCTCAAACAGCTTTCTGTTGCCACCCCAGTACGGCTTCTATTTGTCCCCCCAGCAGGCCTGGATCAAAGGGCTTGACCAGCACCGCCCGCGCCCCAGCAGACACAAAGGTCTGCTGGGTGGCCAGCCGCAGGGTGGCGGTCAACAAAATGACGGGAATGTGACGGGTAACAGCATTCTCACTGAGCTGAATCAGAGTGGCCAGGCCGTCGGTTTTGGGCATAACCACGTCGAGCAAAATGGCATCGGGGGGGCAGGTTGCCGCCAGGCACACGCCCTCTTCTCCAGAGGCGGCAGTGGTCACCTCCCACTGCCGGGTGATCTCTAAGCTCACCTTGGCGATTTCTCGCACGTCGGCTTCGTCGTCAATAATTAAGATGCGTTTGGTGACCATGGTAGAAACTCCTGCAATTGCCAAGGATGAAGATGGGTCAGAAGGGGTCAAAGAGAGAAGGGCTAATTCCGACGGCGCACCTGGGCAGGGCGCAGCGGGGTGCGCTGCTGGCTAGCCCGCCGGTAGAGGTCGTCCAGGCTGTGACCATCGCTGGGAAAGGTGGCCCCGCCCAGGTAGAGCCCAGGCCCGCTGGGGGGCGCTGGGGCGGTGGCGATCGCGGCGGCCAAAACCTGCGTTAGGGCTGGCCGCAGCTGGGCCTGGGCCGCGGCTAAATCACTCCCTAGCGTGCCCACAACAATCTCAGATTTGCTCCAGGAGGCGATCGCATCGCCGCTGCTCAAGCGGCTCGGCAGCGTTTGACCCAGGGCGCGCAGCAGGGCTTTGGCCAGCTCGGGGGGTTGGGTCGGGCAAATCTCGATCCGCACCAGGCTGAAGGGCTGCCCCTGGCGCTGGGCCAGGTGCAGCAGTAGGTCGAGCTCAATGCGGCCCTTTTGGCGGTTGGCCAAGCCGGTGAGGGGGTCGGTGCCGGCCAGAGTTTGCAGCAGCCGTCCCCGCTCTAGCCGCTGAAACAGACGGTTGATTAACTCTGGCTCCAGAATGGGTTTGGGCAGGTAGTCATCGGCCCCCGCCTGGTAGAGCTGGTAGACGGTGGCGGATTCGCGGCAGGCGGTGAGAAACAAAATGGGCAGGGTCTGCCAGCGATCGCACTGGCGCAGCCGACGGCAGATGTCGAGGCCCCCCAGGTAGGGCATGTCGAGGTCGAGCAGCACCAGGTCGGGGGGGCTGGCCTCCAGGCTGGTCCAGGTTTGGCGCGAGTCGTTGAGGGGTATCACCTCTAGTCCCCAGGGGGGCAGCAGGCGCTGGAGGTGGGCCAGAATGGCGAGGTCGTCGTCGATAGCTAGCACCTGGTAGCGATCCTCTGCCGATCGCGGCGCTGCGGGCGGCAGGCTGACCGCGATTGCCCCAGACCTTGCCGCTGGTTCTGGCGTTGCCGCTGGTTCTGGCTCTGGTTCTGGCTTTGGCCCCAGCTGTAGCTGTTGTTCCAGCTGCTCCACTAGGGCACAAAACACCGGTCCCTGGTCGATATTGGGCTGCTGGAGCCAGTCTTCGAGACGGCGCGCCTGGTGTGACCCCTCCATAAACCCAAACAGCCCCAGCGATCCGGCCAGCTTGTGGGCAGCGGCCAGGGCGGCGGTCTGCACCTCCTCCGGCAGGCGGTGGGTCGCGAGGGCGGCGGCGGCCTGGTGCAGAGCCGCCAGGCGTTCGTCAATGGCGGGCCGAAAGCGCTCAAAGGCGGCGATCGCTGCCTGCCGCGCCGCCTCTGCCCGGGCTGGCTGCTGGTCTAGACTCGGTGCCGCGATCGCCGCGCCATCTGAGGGTGCGCCCTTGGGCGCCGGTGCCGGTGCCTCCTCGGTCGCCCCGCCGGTGGGAGCGGGCCTGAGACGATAGCCCATGCCGTAGACATTGGCCACAATGTCGTCGACCCCGGCCTGCTTGATCTTGCGCCGCAGCCGCTTGATGTGGGTGCGAATGGTTTCTTCGCCGGGGGCCTCATCGACGCTCCACAGCCGCTCCAGCAGCACCGTATTGCTAAACGTGCGGTCTGGGTGGCGCAAAAACAGCTCCAGCAGCCCGTATTCCTTAGGGGAAAGCACCACCGGTCGGTCGGCCACCGTCACCTGGCCCGTGTTGGAGTCGAGCTGTAGCGGTCCCCAGGTCAGACTGCGGCGGTTGAGCGTAGGGGGGCGGCGCAGCAGAGCGCGCATGCGGGCGGTCAGCTCGGCCAGGGTGTAGGGTTTCACCAGGTAGTCGTCGGCCCCGGCATTGAGGCCCCGCACCTTATCGGTGCTGCTGCTGCGCCCCGTCAGCAACAAAATTGGCCCAGCATAGCCCGCCTGGCGCAGCCGCTGGCACAGCGCCACCCCGTCTAGGCCCGGCAGGTCGATGTCTAGCACAATCAAATCGTAGGGGACCGCTTGGCTGTACTCCCAGCCCAACAGGCCATCGTTGGCGGTGTCGACCACATAGTTTTGGCCAGCCAGGTCGCTGGTAAGCTGCCCGACCAAAAGGTCGTCGTCATCAACCAAAAGAATCTTCATGGCAGCATCAATTCCAGCGTAGGCAGCCCAGGGGACAGCGTCAGCGCGCAGACTTTCTGATATAACCATCGCCAGAACGGTTAGGACATTCCATAAACGCTTGAAGCGACGATCATAGGCCGTTGCGCCGCCCCAGTTGCCAACCGTGGCCAGGGTCGAGTGTCCTCAGCGCAAGGGCCATCGCTATAGTACCCTTCCGGCTACGGTCGCAACCGCTACCATAGGACACAGCAGGCAAGCGGCTGTTTACAGTATTGTCACAGTTATCGGTGACGTTAGTAACGTGGGTTTCCGATTGTGTTCCCGCAGCAGGTGCCCTTAAAACAGTGCGCTGTACCGGCGGGCTAACGTTCCTGGGGCTGGTTGGCTTAATCGGCCCCTTACATTGGCCCCTTACTTTGTGACCAGCCGAGCCTGACCGGATGCGGCGACCCTGCTCCACCCCTGCGACCGAGCTCAAAGGCTGTACTTTGGGCAAATGCGGAAGGAATAGGGAACGTTGGCTACATTGGTATTGCGTTTACCCCTGCTCCATGCTGCGCTCCAGCCCCAACCCAGCTCTAACTCAGCCTGAACCAGTTTCCACAAAGGCCACCTTGCTGGTCGTCGATGACGCCTTGGAAAACCTCAGGTTTCTGGCCCAGACGTTGACGGGTCAGGGGTATGAGGTGCGCTGCGCCCGCAGCGGGGCCATCGCCCTAACAGCCGCTCAAACCACCCGCCCCGACCTGATTTTACTCGACATTCGCATGCCGGAGCTGGACGGCTACGCGGTGTGTGAGCGCCTCAAGGCCGACCTCGGCACCGCGGCGATTCCGGTGATTTTTCTCAGCGCCCTCGACGACGCCCTCGACAAGGTCAGGGCCTTTGCGGCGGGGGCTGCCGATTACCTCACCAAGCCCTTTCAGGTGGAAGAGCTGCTGGCCCGGGTGGCCAACCAGCTCACCATTCGCCACCTACAGCAGCAGATGGCGGCCCAAAACCTACTGCTGCAGCAGGAAATCTGCGATCGCAGTCGGGCCGAGACCAGCCTGCAGCAGATGACGGCGCGGCTGGCCACGCTGATCGAGCACCTGCAGGTGGGCGTCATTTTAGAAGATGGGGTTGGCCAGACGGTGATGGTCAACCAGCCCTGCTGCGATCTGTTTCGGCTGCCTACGCCCGCCGCCCCCCTGGTGGGCGTTGACTGCCAGGCCTTTGTGCAAGACAGCCACTACCTCTGGCTTGACCCGGTGGCCTTTAACCACCGCATCGAGGCCTTGCGGGCAGCTCAGCAGCCGGTGGTGGCCGAAGCCATTGCCCTGGCCGACGGCCGCACCCTAGAGCGCGACTACGTGCCTTTGCTGGGCGATTGCGGTCTGGAGGGCCATCTCTGGCAGTACCGCGACATTACCGCCCGCAAACAGGCCGAGCAAATTTTGCTGCACAACTCCGAGGCGCTCAACCACTTTAGCCAGAGCCTAAAGGAACTGCACCGCCTCAGCCTGACCCAGTTTGAGAGCTTTGATGCCCTGCTCAACGACTACCTTAGAACGGGCTGCCAGGTGCTGGGGTTTGTGGGCGGGCTGGTGGGCAAGGTCGAAGGCCCCGACTTTGTCGCCCAGGCCATGGTGGCCTGTCTGCCAGAGCTAGGGTCAGATCTGCGCTGCCCCCTCGACGATACCCTCTGCAGCCTGGCTATTCGACAGCAGAAGACCGTAAGCTTTACCGACATCAGCCCTCACCCCGACCTCAGCCACCGTCCTCTGCCCCGGGCGCTGGAGGTCAAGTCATACGTAGGTACTCCCATCGTGGTTGCGGGTGAAGTCTATGGCAGCCTGTGCTTTTTTGGCCCAGCTGCTCGCCCCCAGGGGTTTAAGCAGCACGAGAGAGAAATCATTGAGCTGATGGCCCAAAGCATTGGCAAGGTGATTAGCACCGGCCGCCTAGAGGAGCAGCGCCAGCGGGCCAGGGCCAAGCTCCAACAGAGCGAAGAGCGCTGGCAGCTGGCCATTCAGGGCAGCAATTCGGGCATCTATGACCTCGACTTTCGCACCCAGACGGCGTTTTTTTCGGAGCGCTACAGGGCGCTGCTGGGCTACACCGCCGCCGCTCCCGGCGAGCGACCCAGGGACAGCTTAGGGAATGACAGCCTGGGGAATGAGAGCCTTAGCGACGACGACCTGCGCTGGGAGTCGCGCATTCACCCCGACGACTACGATCGCGTCATGGCGGTGCACCACGCCTACCTAATTCAGCGCACCCTGCCCACCTACGAAGTGGAGTACCGGCTGCGCTGCCGCGACCAGAGCTACAAGTGGGTGAGCTCGCGGGGACAGGCCCTGTGGGATGAGCAGGGTCAGCCGATTCGCCTGGTAGGAGCCACCAGTGACATCAGCGATCGCAAGCGGGCCGAAGCCGCCCTGCGCCAGAGCGAAGAAAAATTTCGCCAGCTGGCCGAGTACATCGACAGCGCCTTTTGGATCTACGACCTGAAGCCCCAGCAGTTTAGCTATGTGTCGCCCGCCTACGAGACCATCTGGGGCCGGCGGCGCGCCAGCCTCTACGCCCACCCCACCGCCTGGCTGGCCGCAGTGCACCCCGACGACCGCGAACGAGCGATCCGTCGCCTGCCCCGCAGTCAAACCCCGGCCGCCCTGGCCTACTTTAGCTACGACGAAGAGTTTCGCGTGGTGCGGCCCCAGGGGCCACCGGCCTGGGTGCGGGTGCGGGCCTTTCCCATTCGCAACGACCAGGGAGAGGTGTACCGCCTGGTGGGGGTAGCCGAAGACCTCACCCAGATGAAGCGTCAGGAGGAGTCGCTGCGGCTGATTGTCGAAGGCACCGCCGCCAAAACGGGTCGCGATTTTTTTGAGTCGCTGGTGCGCTACCTGGCCGACATTTTGCAGGTGCGCAACGCCATTGTGACCCAGCGGCTGCTGTCTGAGTCTGAGCGGGTGAGTACTCTAGCTGTTTGGCAGAACGGCCAGCTGGGCGATCGCCTGGAATACGACCTGGCGGGCACCCCCTGTGGGCAAGTGGTGGCTGGCGAAGTGGTCTACGTGCCCCAGCGGGTGCAGACCCTCTACCCCGACGACGCCGGGCTAGCAGCCCTGAGCGCCACCAGCTATTTGGGCATTCCCCTGATCGATGCGGCCGCCCAGGTGATTGGTCACCTGGCCGTAGCCGACGACAAGCCCATGGTCGAAGACTACACCCGCGAGCTGATTTTGCGCATTTTTGCGGCCCGGGCGGCGGCGGAGCTAGAGCGCCAGCAGACCGAAGATGCCCTGCGCCAGGCGCGGGAAACCGCCGATGCTGCCAACCAGGCCAAAAGCACCTTCCTAGCTAACATGAGCCACGAGCTGCGCACCCCCCTCAACACCATTATTGGCTTTGCCCAGCTGATCACTCGCGACTGCCAGCTAGAGGCCCAGGCCCAAGACTATCTGACCATCATCAGCCGCAGCGGTGAACACCTGCTAGCGCTGATCAACGACGTGCTCGAAATGTCAAAGATTGAGGCGGGGCGCATTGCGCTGCAGGTCACCACCTTTGATCTGACGTACCTGCTGGACAGCCTGGAGGCCATGCTCGCCCTGCAATCCGAGGCCAAGGGACTCAGCCTCAGCTTTGACTGCGACCCGGCTCTGCCCACCTACATCGCCACCGATGAGGGCAAGCTGCGCCAGGTGCTGATCAACCTGCTGTGCAATGCCATTAAGTTTACCGAGACCGGAGAGGTTAGGCTGCGGGTGAGGGGGCTGCCGTCGGCCTCGGCGGACCCGGCTGCCGCCGCCACCGCCGCCACCGGCGCCCTGGAGTTTGCCGTGATTGACACCGGCCCGGGCATTGCTGCCGAAGACATCAACCGTCTGTTTGAGCCGTTTATGCAGAGTGCGGCGGGGCTGCGATGGTCGGCGACGGGCTCGGGGCGATTGCAGCAGGGGAGCGGCCTGGGGCTGCCGATCAGCCAGCAGTTTGTGCGGCTGATGGGGGGTGAACTCACCCTGGAGACCAGCCTCGACCAGGGGTCGACCTTTAGCTTTGTGCTGCCTGTGCAGCGGGTTGAGCGCTCGGCGGTGTTTCCAGCCCTCGACGCGGCTCCGATTTTGGGCCTGGCCCAGGGCCAACCTCCCTGGCGGCTGCTGGTGGTCGAAGACCACCCCGCCAACCGCTACCTGCTGGTGCGCCTGCTGACCGCAGCGGGGTTTGAGGTACAGGCCGCCCCCGATGGCCAGGCCGCCGTGACCCTGACCCAAACCTGGCAGCCCCACCTAATTTGGATGGACATTCGCATGCCCGTTCTGGATGGCTATGCCGCCACCCGCCAGATCCGAACGCTGCCCCTCGACCCGGTGCCGGTGATTATCGCCCTTACCGCCAGCCCCTTTGAGGAGGAGCGGGCCGGAATTTTAGCGGCTGGGTGCGATGACTTTGTGCGTAAGCCCTTTCAAATCCAGGCCCTGCTGCACAAAATTGCCGCCTACCTGCCGGTTCAGTATTGCTATGGCGGCGAGATCGACCCGACCACCTGTTACGCTGAAGGGCCAGAGGTCGGTAATTTGAGCAGCCCTCAGCCCGAGCGATCGGAGCTGGGGCTGTGGCTACAGACCATGACCCACGAATGGCAGCAGGCGTTAGCCCAGGCCGCCGTTGCCGGTTCTGACGATCGCCTGATAGAGCTGCTGGGACAAATGCCTGACGCGCCCATCAGCGTGGCCCAAACTTTGATTGGCTGGGTCAGAAATTTTGAGTTTGACCGCATTCTTGACTGTCTACACTCGGGTCTTGAAATCCCCTCTCAGGGGGATTTTAAGAGATGATACGGGGGTTTAAAAACACCATAGCTAGAGCCGGCAGTGTCGGCAGCAGGGGGGTGCAGGAGTGGGAATGGGAACGGAGGACAATGCGCGAGGCCACAGCAGGAGACAACCCATGACCCCCCCAAACGATGCGAGCATCAAGGGCGATATCTTGATTGTGGACGATACCCCCGACAACCTGCGGCTGCTGTCGGCAATGCTGGGGCGGCATCAGCTGGGGGTACGCAAGGCTTTGACCGGGCACTGGGCGATCGCAGCGGCCCAAGCAGCTCCCCCCGACCTGATTTTGCTCGACATTAAAATGCCAGAGATGAGCGGCTATGAGGTGTGTGAGCGGCTCAAGGCCGACCCCCTCACCCAGGCCATTCCGGTTATTTTTATCAGCGCCCTAGACGACGCCATTGACAAGGTTAAAGCCTTTGCCGCTGGCGGGGCCGACTACGTTACCAAGCCCTTTCAGGAGGCCGAGGTGCTAGCCCGGATTGCCCACCAGCTCGAGCTGCGACGGCTGGAGGCCAAGCTGGTGGCCCAAAACGAAGAGCTGGTGCGCTCCAACCGAGAGCTGGAGCAGTTTGCCTCAGTGGTCTCCCACGATCTGCAGCAGCCCCTGCAAAGTATTTTGGGCTACACCAAGCTGATTGGCCTAGCCTGGCCCGATGTTCAGCAGTCGCCTGCCCAGCCCTATCTAGAGAATATTCTGGAGGCCAGCGGCCGGATGCAGCAGATGATTCAAGACTGGCTGGCCTACGCCCAGGCGGGGCAGGCGCAGCCCCTGCTGACCCCGGTGGATGGCAACGCCCTGCTCGATCAGGTTATGCTCAACCTCAAGGCGGCCTTTACCGAAACCGGGGCCGAGCTGATCTACGGCGATCTGCCCACGGTGATGGGCAACGAGGTGCAGCTGATGCAGCTGTTTCAAAACCTGATTAGCAACGCCCTCAAGTTTGCCCAGCCCGGCACTCGGCCCCAAATTACCGTTTCGGTTGAGCCCCAGGGCCAGGGCTGGCGGTTTGGCATTCACGATCGCGGCATTGGCATTGCCCCAGATTGCCTGGGGCAAATTTTTGAGGCCTTTCATCGCCTCCACGATGCTCAGAGCTACCCCGGCAGCGGCATTGGCCTGGCCACCTGCCAAAAAATTGTGGAGCACCACGGGGGCCGCATCTGGGCCGAGTCGGAGCTGGGGCTGGGCAGCACCTTTTATTTCACCCTCCAGGCCGTCCCCGACTGCGATCGCTAGATTCGGCGGCTAACGGTGTTTCCCTACCCCTTGCGTCGATTTTTCCCATGAGCACGCTCACCCTCTGCTGTTTTGTCGATGCGCCCGCTACGCTGCTTGATCTGCTGACTGCCGAGTTTTCTGACTGCCGGGTGCGGCTGGCGACCACAGCCCCGACGGTCTCGGCCTGCCTGGAGCAGCTGGTGGCCAACGGCGATCAGGTGGCGCTGGCCATTGTGGCCGAGGGCTGGCTGACAATGCCGGAACTCCAGGCCTTTTACGACCAGTTTCCCCAGGCGCTGACGGTGGTGCTGGCCGCGCCAGAGGCGATCGGTCGCGGCAGCGTTGGCCCCCGGCCGATCTATCGCTGCCTGGCCTACCCCGGCCCCGAGGCCGAGCTGGTGTTTACGGTTTCGGCGGCCCTGGCCTACTATCGCCAGGGGCAGCAGCTGGCCCTGGCCCAGACTGCCCTTACCGAGACCCACCGCCAGCTAGACACCGTGCAGGTGCAGCTGGCAGCCCTGGCCCTGCAGCTCGACTGGGGGGTGTCTATCGTGGGCGATCGCGTCGAGACCGAGCAGGCCCTGCGGCAGAGCCAGAGCAGCCTGGCCGAGGCCCAGCGCATTGCCCAGATGGGCAGCTGGGAGTTTGACCTGGCCAGCCAGACGATTACCTGGTCGGCGGAGGTGTTTCGGCTCTACGGCCTCGACCCGGCTCAGCCCGCGCCCAGCTACGAGCAGTGGCAACAAACCATTCCCGCCGCCGACTGGCCGGCTCTGCAAGCGGCCATTGAACGGGTGATCGCCACCGGGACAGCCTATGAAGTTGAGCACCGGATTGTGCGGCTCGACGGCACTGTGCGCTACATGTTGACCCGAGGAGAGGCTGTTTACAACCACCAGGGCCAGGTGGTACAGCTGCGGGGTATGAGCCAAGACCGCACCGACGCCCGGCTGGCTGAAATCGCTCTAGAGCAAAGCGAGGCCCGGAACCGGGCTATTCTCTCGGCGGTGCCCGACTTGATGATCGTGCTCAGCGCTGAGGGGCAGTGCCTCGATTTTTCGGCCAACGGCTTTACCGGGGAGCTGGTGCCGATGGTAGCTCAGGGATCGGTGGGACATCACATTGCCGATGCGCTGCCCGCTGAGGTCGCCTGCCAGTGGGTGGAGGCGATCGCCCGTACGCTGACGACCCATACGACCCAGTTTTTTGAGCAGCGGCTCAGCTTTGGTGATCGTACCCAGTACGAGGTGGTGCGCATGGTGCCCTACCAGGCCGACCAGGTGCTGGTGCTGGTGCGCGACATCAGCGACCGCCAGCAGGCAGAACAGGCCCAGCAGGAGAGCGATACCCGCTTTCGGCAGCTGGCCGAAACGGTGCGGGAGGGGTTTTTTATCTTTGACGCGGTGGCGATGCGCTATGAGTACCTCAACCCTGCCTATGCCACCAT